>SDZE01000303.1 GCA_004173095.1 Bradyrhizobiaceae bacterium | reverse complement strand
GAACGCCGCACCCTCTTCGGTCTCGTGAAACTCGTTCGGTGTGACGACGGCGGAGAATACCGGAATCTCGGTCCGCAACTGAACGTCCATCAAGGCCCTGATAACGGTGTCCGCGACGTAACTGTGCACGCCACTGTCGACGACGAGGCCTGCTGCCACGATCGCGGTGTAGCGCCTCGTCTTCGCCAGGACCTGAACATGCAGCGGGATCTCGAACGAGCCGGGGACTTCGAACAGATCGATCTGCGAGGGATCGACATGTCTCACCGCAAGTTCGCCCCGGAACGACTCCCAGCACGGCGCGACGATATCGCGATGCCAGGACGACTGCACGAAGGCCACGCGTTGCGGCCGGGAAAATGACGGGTGGGACGTTTCGGTCATGACAGCTGTTTCCGTGTTCGGCCGAACTATGCCGAACCGCACCGGGGCCAGCAAGAGCGCTACGCGTTAACGATTGGAGCCGAAAGGGGGCACGGACTCCTCATGCGCGCACCAGATTCATCGGGACTCGTATTCCGCGAATCCGATTCCGGTTTGTTCTCGTTGCGACGTGATGACCTGTGGATGAACCGGCCTTTGGCTGTGGACGGAGTCGGGGCGACGTTGCGCGGATTCCGCAAATCACATCACTTCGACCCTGCAAGTTCTGGACGATTTAAATCTAACGCCCCGCAACGGCGCTCCGACATTTTCGCGTACCCGGCCAGTCGATTGCATCACTACTCTTCAAGGCAAGGTCGCGACCGCATGTCACTTCTCGAAGGCACCATTGATTCACGCGCCAATCCGCTGGCGGTCGTCGAAGATATTGCCGCCGATCATAACTGGGCATTCGAGCGCTCCGGCGAGGACGAAGTCACGATCGTGTCCAAAGGCGACTGGACCGATTATCAGCTCTCTTTCACCTGGATGGGCGAGATCGAGGCGCTGCATCTGGCTTGCGCGTTCGACATGAAAATCCCGGCCGCACGCCGCAGCGAGGTGCAACGGCTGATCGCTGCCGTCAACGAGCAGATGTGGGTCGGCCATTTCGATATCTGGACGGCGTCCGGCATGATCATGTATCGGCAGGCGATCCCGCTGCCGGACGGCATGACGGCCACGACCGGACAGTGCGAGTCCATGCTGGTTTCGGCGATCCATGCGTGCGAGCGTTACTATCCGGCCATGCAATTCGTCGTCTGGGCCGGAAAGACCGCCGAACAGGCCATGAGTGCGGCGATGTTCGATACCGCAGGCGAAGCGTGAGTATCGCGCCGGAAATCACCGTTCCGGATGCGCCGGGCGAAGCCGATCGGCTCGCGGTGTGGAATGCTTTGCTGGCCTATAACGAAAAGTCTGTCGGGCCCAGTAACTATCAACCACTCTCGATCTTGATTCACGATCCCGAAACCGGCGAACCCGTCGGCGGGATCTGGGGCAAGACGGCTTACAATTGGTGCTTCGTCGAATTGTTCGTGGTGCCGCAGAAATTCCGCGGCCAGGACATCGGCACGCAGGTCCTGAAGCGCGCCGAGGGCATCGCGCGCGAGCGCGGCTGTATCGGCCTGTGGCTCGACACCTACTGGTTTCAGGCGCGCAGTTTCTACGAGAAGCAGGGCTATGAGGTATTCGGCGAATTGCCGGACTACCCGAAGGGCGGCCCGCGTTATTTTCTGAAGAAGAGTTTGGTCTGACGCTCTTGTGTCTTCACCCGGCTTGACCGGGTGACCTAGTCAACATTGCAATCGAGATCCACGCCGATAGGTCGCCGTCTCCTGTATCGCCCGCTTTCGCGGGCGATACAGCCGGTGCCGGGACGCCGCCTTTGCATTGCGCGCAAGCAGCGTGATGCTAATGTCCCGCGCCTCCAAGACAGCCGAGACTCAATCATGACCACATCCTCCGCCCTGCAATCCCTCGACGGCCACATCATCCTTGCCGGTGCTGGCAAGATGGGCGGCGCGATGCTGATGGGATGGCTGGCCGGAGGGCTTGATCCCAAGCGCGTTGTCGTGATCGATCCGCATCTCTCCGACGACATCAAGGCGCTCGCCGCCAAAGGCGTTCGGCTGAATCCGCACGTCGGTGACATCGGCAAGGTCGCCGCGCTGATCCTCGCGGTGAAGCCGCAGATGTTCGCCGAGGTCGGCCCGTCGTTGCGCCCCATCGTCGGCGCGACGCTGGTCGTCTCGATCATGGCCGGCACGACCATCGCCGGCATTGCAGCAGCCTGTGGCGGCAGGATCGTGCGCGCGATGCCTAACACACCCGCCGCCATCGGCCGCGGCATCACAGTGGCGGTCGCCGCACAAGACGTTGCCCCGCCACAGCGTGAACTCACCGATACGCTGCTGCGCGCCACCGGCTCGGTCGAATGGGTCGAGGATGAGAGCCTGATCGACGCCGTCACCGCCGTCTCCGGCTCCGGCCCCGCTTATGTGTTCCTGCTCGCCGAGGAAATGGCCCGCGCCGGCATAGCAGCCGGCCTGCCGCCGGAGTTAGCCGTGAAGCTGG
This sequence comes from Bradyrhizobiaceae bacterium, assembly GCA_004173095.1. Classification (GTDB taxonomy): domain Bacteria; phylum Pseudomonadota; class Alphaproteobacteria; order Rhizobiales; family Xanthobacteraceae; genus Tardiphaga. The sequence continues at coordinate 16,550 of SDZE01000303.1, read as the reverse complement.
CGCGCGAAACCGTCTCCGGTTCGGGTGAATTGTTGCGCCGATCCGATCTCGATGCGGCAACGCTGCGCAAGAACGTCACCTCCCCCGGCGGCACGACAGCGGCAGCGCTCGGCGTGCTGATGGCTGTCGATGGTTTCGAGCCGCTGCTAACACGTGCGATTGCAGCAGCAACCGCGCGATCGAAAGAGCTGGCGAAGTAATTACACCGGCACCCGCACCACCGCGCGCAGCCCGCCCATCGGACTGTCCGCCAGCGTGATGTCACCGCCATGCGACCGAGCGATATCGCGCGCGATGGCGAGGCCCAGACCGGTGCCGCCTTCATCCTGATTGCGCGCATCATCGAGCCGCAGGAACGGCTTGAAGACTTCCTCGCGCATCGCCGTCGGAATGCCCGGGCCGTCATCGTCGATGGTCACCGTGAGATAACGATGATCGCGGTGGCCGGTAATGGCGATATCGTTACCATGGCGCGCGGCGTTGCCGACGAGATTGCCGAGGCAGCGCTTGAACGCCGCTGGCCTGACGGTGACGATCGGCAGACCGTGGAATGTCACCGTCGCCTTGTGGCCGTTGCGCTCGGCATCGCTGCGCAGCTCTTCTAACGCGGCAGCCATGTCGGTCGGTTGCGAAGGCTCGCCGCTGTCGCCGCGCGCGAAGGCGAGATAGGCCTCCAGCATCGCCTGCATCTCGTCGATGTCCTTGCGCATGTTCTCGACATCCGGACCGTCCTCAAGCAGCGCCAGCTCCAGCTTGAAGCGTGTGAGGATGGTGCGCAAATCATGCGACACGCCGGCGAGCATCGCGGTGCGCTGCTCCATGGCGCGCTCGATACGGGCTTTCATCTCGATGAAGGAATTGGCCGCGCGCCGCACTTCGCGCGCGCCGCGCGGACGGAAGTTCGGCACTTCCCGTCCCTTGCCAAAACTCTCGGCGGCATCGGCGAGCTTGAGGATCGGCCGGATCTGGTTGCGCAGGAACAGGATCGCGACGATCAGCAGGATCGACGATGTGCCGACCATCCAGAACAGGAAGATTTCCGAATTCGATGCATAGGCGGCGCTGCGCTGCGCGAAGATTCGCATGACGGCATCGTCGAGCTGGATGCGGATCTCGACGAGATTGGAACGGCCGACCGTATCGATCCAGAACGGGCGCGGAATCTGCCGGCCGATCTGCACCGACAGCGTCTGATCGAGCAGCGAGAAAAACGGCTTCGGCCCCGGCGGCGGCATATCGCCGAGCGGCAGGAAATCGACCACCAGACCGAGCCGTTGCTGCGCGATGGCCTTGATCTGGGTGCGGTCCTTGTCCTGCGGATAGGTCTTGTAGACATCGATCATCGCCGCAATGTCCTGCACCACGGCAGCCGACAGTCGGCGCGTCACCGTATTCCAGTGGCGCTCCATGAAGACGAATGCGACCACCGACTGCAGGATCACCATCGGCACGATCATGATCAGCAGCGCGCGGGCATAGAGCCCCTTCGGCATCAGCTCGTTGAAGCGCCGGCCCATGACGCGATTGGCAGACGCCATCCGCTCGGAGGCGGATCGCAGCATGGTGAGGCCGGTATCGAAGCTGCTCATGTTATGGCGATGCCACCAGGCGATAGCCGATTCCGCGTACGGCCTGCAGGAACAGCGGATTGGCCGGATCGACCTCGATCTTGCGGCGCAGACGATTGATCTGCACGTCGACCGCGCGCTCGTTCACGGTGCCATCGCCGGTCAGCGCGCCGCGCGGCACCGTCTCGCCCGGTGTTTCGGCGAGAATGCGCAGCATGTCGCGCTCGCGATCGGTGAGATGGACAATCTCCTCGCCCTGCCGCAACTCGCCGCGCGCGAGGTGATAGACATAGGGCCCGAATTGCAGTTGCTCCGCGCGCTCGACCACGACCGGCGCACTGCGCTTGAGGATGTTTGCGATCCGCAGCGCCAGTTCGCGCGGTTCGAACGGCTTGGACACATAATCATCGGCACCGAGCTGTAATCCCTCGATGCGGTCATTCGACTCGGTGCGCGCCGTCAGCATCACGATCGGCACATGCGAGGAGGTGCGGATGAAACGCGCCAGATCGAAGCCGGTCTCGCCGGGCATCATGACGTCGAGGATGAGCAGATCGAAATGCAGCCCGAGCAATTTCGCCCGTGCCTCCTTCGCACTCGGCGCCGTGGTGACGCGATAGCCCTCACCGGCCAGGAAGCGCGACAACAGATCGCGAATACGGCGGTCGTCATCCACCAGCAACAGATGCGGTGCATCGTCGGCCGGCTGCACTGCTATCTTCTTGGCGATCTGGGCCAGCATCATTTGTTACTCGTCTGGTTAGCCATGCCGAGGATCACCTGAAGCACCTTGTCCGGATCATCGTGATCGATCATGCCGGACAGAAACCGCGAGATCGCCGCGGTTTCTCCCGGGGTGAAATCCTCCAGCGCGCGTTCGATGCGCGTGGTCTGCAGACCCGCCATCTGCGCCACCAGAGCTTCACCCTTGGCCGTGGCAAAAAGAAGCCGCTGGCGGCGATCCATCTCGCCGGACTTCTGCACGATATAGCCCTCGTCCAGCAATTGCTTCAGCACCCGTCCGAGCGATTGCTTCGTGATCCGCAGCACGTCCAGCAGATCGGCGACCTTCAGTCCGGGATAACGGTGCACGAAATGCACGACGCGGTGATGAGCGCGGCCAAAACCGAACTGGTCCAGCACCTGATCGGCATCGCCGACGAAGTCGCGATAGGCAAAGAACAGCAGTTCGATAATATCCCAGCGCAGCGGCACCGGTCTCTCGGCAGCCCCATCGCCGGGGCCGGTCGACACTGCGCTGAAATTTACGTCAGTCATATTGACATATCTTAGGTTCAATATTACAAACTCGCCCATCGCAACGAAATTTTATAACCTTCGCTGTGACGGGCCGATAGGTCCGATCTGGGAACCATACCGGACTTCGGCTGGTGGCCATAGCTCAGCTTTTGGCGACCGACCGCGCAGTGCATTCAGCTTTGCGGCCTATCCGGACTCGACGTAGAACAGCAAATGCCGTCATCGATGGGTGGCGAAAAGCTAAGCAGGAGATAGGTCCATGGGCGTTTCATTCGACAAGGTCGATGGCGCAGTCTGGCTGGATTTTGATATCCGCCAAAGTGACCACGCCGTTCCCGAGGCGGAGCGCGTGGCCAAGCTCAAGGACCCCGGCTTCGGCCGCGTATTCACCGATCATATGGCGATCGTGCGCTACAGCCAGGACAAAGGCTGGCATGGCGCGCGCGTCGAGGCCCGCAGCCATTTCCAGCTGGATCCGGCCGCGGCTGTCCTGCATTACGCGCAGGAGATCTTCGAAGGCCTGAAAGCTTATATCCGCGAAGACGGCGGCGTGAATCTGTTTCGCCCCGACGCCAATGCCAAACGCTTCTGGAATTCCGCGACCCGCATGGCGATGGCGCCGCTGCCCGAATCGGTCTTCATCGAAGCCGTCGAACAGCTCGTCCGCATCGACCGTGCATGGATCCCCGGCGGTGAAGGTAGCCTCTATCTGCGCCCGTTCATGATCGCCAACGAGACGTTTCTCGGCGTGAAACCGTCGTCGGAATATATCTTCGGTGTCATCGCCTCGCCGGTCGGCTCCTACTTCAAGGGCGGTCCCGCCCCGGTCTCGATCTACGCCTCGGAGAACTACACCCGCGCCGCCGTCGGCGGCACCGGCGCCGTGAAGTGTGGCGGCAACTATGCGGCCAGCCTGCGCGCCCAGGCCGAAGCGATCGATCACGGTTGCGATCAGGTCGTGTTCCTGGATGCGGTCGAGCGCAAATACATCGAAGAGCTCGGCGGCATGAACGTCTTCTTCGTGTTCGACGACGGTTCGCTGCTGACGCCGCCGCTCGGCACCATCCTGCCCGGCATCACCCGCGATTCCATCATCGCGCTGGCCAAGGATGCCGGCGTGACGGTGCGCGAAGAGCTCTATTCGCTCGAGCAGTGGCGCACCGATGCCGCCAGCGGCAGACTGAAAGAGGCCTTTGCCTGCGGCACCGCAGCGGTAATCTCGCCGATCGGCAAAGTGCGCACGACGTCGGGTGAGTTCCTGATCAATGGCGGTGAAGCCGGCAAGGTCGCTATGGGTCTGCGCAAGCAGCTGGTCGATATCCAATACGGCCGCGCGCCGGATCCGCATAACTGGATCCGCAAGGTCGTTTGAAACTAGGGTGGGCAAAGGCGCGAAGCGCCGTGCCCGCCTTGCCTCCCGTGACGATGATGGAGGTAGGCACGCTGCGCTTTGCCCTCCCTACAAACTACAAACGTCTACGAAACTCGTGCTGTCTTCGGCACCAGCCCCAGACGCTCCCGCTGCGTCCATCGCCACAGCATGATCGGTGCCACGAGCGCGAGGCCGGCTGCCAGCCCGATCCAGATTCCCACACCGCCATAGCCGAGCTGGAACGCGAACAGCAGGCTCAAGCCCATGCCGAAACCCCAATAGCCGAGGCCGGCGATGATCATCGGCACGCGGGTATCCTGCAAGCCGCGCAGCATGCCGGCGCCGACCGACTGCGCGCCGTCGGCAATCTGAAATATCGCCGCGCAGAACAGGAATGACATGGCGGTGTCGATGACCACGGCATTGGCTGGGTTGCCGAGATCGATGAAAGCGCCGATCAGCACCCGCGGAATCGCCAGTAACAGTAAACTCATCGACGCCATGAAACTGACCGCCAGCACGAAGGCGGTCCAGCCGGCGCGGGTGATACCGTCAGGATCGCCGGCCCCTTTGGCAAGACCGACCCGCACGGTCGCTGCCTGGCTTAATCCCATCGGCACCATGAAAGAGATCGAGGCAATCTGGATGGCGATCGCGTGCGCAGCAATCGCAGCCGTGCCGAACTGCCCCATCAGGAATACTGCGGCGTTGAAAACCGTGATTTCGAACGCGAGCGCTGCACCGATCGGCAAGCCGATCTGCCACAGCTTGAGCAATCGCGGCCAGTCCGCGCGCCAGAAATTGCCGAACAGCGCATAGCGGCGAAACTTCGGATGCCAGATGACCACCGCCGCGAAGATGATGAAGAGGAATGTGTTCGAGAGGGCCGTCGCTAGACCCGAACCGACCAGTCCCAGGGCCGGAAAGCCCAAATGGCCGAACACCAGCACCCAGTTCGCCGCGGCGTTAAACAAGATTGCAGCCGCTGTCACCAGCAGGGCCCACAGCGGTCGCTGAACGGCGGCAACGAAAGAGCGCAAGACGATGAATCCGATCGCCGGAAGAAAGCCCCATTGCAGCATATGGACGAAGCTCTGCGCATCGGCGGCTGCCTGCGCTTCCTGGCCAAACAGCAGCAGGATCGATTCCGTGTGCCACAAAACGATCCACGCCGGGATCGAGATGATCACCGCCGACCACAGCCCCTGCCGAAACGTGCGACGCACATCGCGCACCGCATGCAGCTTGCGACCGATCGCTTCCGCCATCATCGGCGAGGTCGCCGTAACGACCCCGATCGCAAAGATCAGGATGGCGAGATAGAGGTTCACGCCCAGAGCCGCAGCCGCGAGCGCCTGCGCGCTGACGCGGCCAAGCACGATCACGTCCGTCGTCGTCAGCGCGATCTGCGCCAGATTTGTCAGGATCAACGGCCATCCGAGCGCCAGCGTCGCGCGTAGTTCAGCGAGCCAGAGGGCGCGTGGCGATGTCGTTCGACCGGATGCCGACAGCATGATGACCTGTATCTTTGAGCGACGGCGTGTCAGCCGTCATTGCGAGTACAGCGAAGAAATCCAGAAGCCAGGGAACGAAGACTGGATTGCTTCGTCGCAAGAGCTCCTCGCAATGACGGCTGAAATCAGTCGCTTAAATCCCGCTCCGCCCCTGCAACGCAGCCGCGGAGATCCAGAACACTTCACCGTCGGAGTCTTCGGTATCCAGCCAGATCAGCGGCAGATCGGGGAACGCTGCATCGACATTGGCGCGACCGCGGCCGACCTCGCACAACAGGCCACCATGCGGATTGAGGTGGTCGCCGGCCTGGTCGATGATCTTGCGCACGATATCGAGACCGTCGTCACCACCGTCGAATGCCATCGACGGCTCCGCTAGGCACTCATCCGGCAGATCGGCCATGCCCTGCGAATCGACATAAGGCGGATTGGTGATGATGAGATCGTAGGTGTTGTCGCCCAGCGGCTCGAACAGATCGCCCTTGTATAGGGTCAGCCGCTCGTCGAGCCCGTAATCGATGACGTTGCGCATCGCCACCGCAAGGGCGGCGGGCGACAGATCGACGGCATCGACTTGCGCATTCGGAAAAGACTGGCTGGCCAGGATCGCGATGCAGCCCGAGCCCGTGCAGAGATCAAGCACGCTCTCGATCTCCATCGGATCATCGATCAGCGATGCACCCTCGCCGTCATCGCCGGCAAAATGCGTATCCAGCAATTCCCCGATGAAGGAACGCGGCACGATGGTGCGCTCGTCCACATAGAATGGCAGGCCGCGCATGTAGATCTTATTGACCAGATAGGCCGCCGGCTTTCGCGTCGCGACGCGGCGATGGATGACGTCGAGGATCCTGCGGCCTTCGGCGGCGGTCACCCGCGCCATCGCAAAGCTCTCGAACTGATCGGGATGCAGATGCAGCAATTCGCAGACGATGAACGCCGCTTCTGACACAGGGTCGGTGGTGCCATGGGCGAAAGCGAGCCGCGCTTCGATGAAGCGGCTGGTAGCGTAACGCACATAATCCAGCAGCGTGACAAGTTCGCCGGGGCCGACCTTTGGCAGGCTCGCCGCGGCAAATTTCTTCACCGATGCCTTGGCTTTCGTCTTGCCAGCAGATGTCTTCTCAGCAGGTGTCTTGCTCGCAGATGCCTTGCTTGCAGGTTTCTTGCTCGCAGCCGTCTTGGCCGTCTTCTTCGCGGCGGTCTTCACAGTCAACTTGGCCATTACTTGTCCCAGCGCGCCGCAGCGTCGTCATCGTCGGTCTTCGCAGCGACCCAGTCGGTGCCACCGGCGGTTTCCTCGCGCTTCCAGAACGGAGCATGCGCTTTGAGGTAGTCCATCAGAAATTCAGCGGCCTGAAACGCAGCCTGGCGATGCGCCGACGCCGTCAGCACCACCATGATATTCTCACCCGGCCGTATACGGCCCGTACGATGAATAATCGTCACTCCCGTTAACGACCAGCGCGTCATCGCCTCGTTGGCATGGCGGCCGATTTCAGCCTCGGCCATGCCCGGATAATGTTCGAGGGTCAGTGCCGTGGTCGGGTCGCTTCCCTCGCCACCGCGACAGATGCCGCTGAAGGTCACGACTGCACCGATATCGGTCCGGCGCGCCGTCAGCGCGGCGATCTCGCCGTTCACATCGAAATCGGCGGTCTGGATGCGAATGGTGACGTTGTCGGTCATGATGAGATGGCGTCAACCGCCGGTCATCGGCGGGAAGAACGCAATCTCGCGCGCACCGGCGATGGCCGTGTCCGGCCGAACATGGGTGTGGTCGATCGCCGCGCGGATCACCTTCGGCGTTTCGAAGGCATGGGCATATTCCTCGCCCCGCGAGGCGAGCCAGGCGATCAGATCACCGATCGTGGTTACGGCAGCCGGCGGCTCGATTATTTCTTCGGACTTACCGATCCGCTCGCGCACCCAGGCGAAATACATCAGCTTCATGCATCCTCCTCGAAGAGATGCCGGACGCCGGCTTTGAAATAATCATATCCGGTATAGATGGTCACGATGGCCGACAGCCACAGCAGCACAATGCCGGTGAAGGTCACATAGCCGAACACGACGTCGCCGGCCTCGCCCGCCAACAGAAATCCGATCGCCACGAGCTGGGCGGTGGTCTTCCATTTGGCGAGTTGCGTGACCGGAACGCTGACGCGCAGGCTTGCGAGATATTCGCGCAAGCCGGAAACGAGAATTTCACGGCACAGGATCACGATCGCCGCCCACAGCGTCCAGCGATTGATGGTGGCATCGGAAGCGAGCATCAACAGGCAGGACGCCACCAGTAGCTTGTCGGCGATCGGATCGAGCATGCGGCCGAAGGACGACTGCTGGTTCCAGATCCGGGCGTAGTAGCCGTCAAGAAAATCGGTGATCGCGGCGGCGATGAAAATGGCGACGGCCACCCAGCGCAACCACAGCGGACCGTCCATCGACGATTGCCAATAGATGCAGCCGACCACCACCGGAACGGCGGCAATCCTGGCGTAAGTGAGAATGTTCGGCAGGGTCATCGCGGAGGTCCCTGCCCGTCGTGCGGTCACTGTCATGCGTCTTACCAATACTGCCGCGGCATGGAGGTCAACCGCTGCAAATGCGTCGCTGCCCAGTTTACCTCAAACCGTAAGGATGGGTCGAGCGCAGCGTGCCGGCCTCGCAACGATCCGCTTTTGCGGAGCAGCGAAATCTCAACCGGCTCAGCGCGCGCCCGGCTGCGGGTGGAAAAAGTCGAAAATCTTGCGGGCACTCTCCGCAGAGATGCCGGGAACCTTGCCCAGATCGCCGATTGAGGCCCGCTCGATCTGCTTGAGGGTGCCGAAATGGTGCAACAACGCCCGCTTCCGGGTCGGCCCGATGCCGGGAATTTCCTGCAAGCCCGCTTCGCGGATGTCCTTCTTGCGCAAGGTGCGGTGTGAGCCGATGACGAAACGGTGAGCTTCGTCGCGCAGCCGCTGGATAAAATACAGCACAGGATCGCGCGGCTCCAGTTTGATGGCCTCGCGGCCGGGCATAAACAGCGTCTCGCGACCGGCATTGCGATCCGGGCCCTTGGCCACCGACATCAAAGTGACATCTGTCAGCTTGAGCTCGTCGAAAATCTCCTTGACCGCGTTGAGCTGGCCGCGGCCACCGTCGATGATGACCAGATCGGGCCAGAGCGGCACGTCGTCATCTTTGCGCTTTGCCGCCTCGCCGTCCGTCGGCGGCGCCAGCAGTCGCTTGAAGCGGCGCTGCAGCACTTCCTTCATCATCGCGAAGTCGTCGCCCGGCGTGATGCCTTCGGACTTGATGTTGAACTTGCGATACTGATTCTTGATGAAGCCATCCGGCCCTGCCACGATCATCGCACCAACGGGGTTGCTGCCCTGGATATGGCTGTTGTCATAGACTTCGATCCGCTGCGGTGCCTTCGGCAGGCTCAGCGCGGTCACCATCCCCTCGAGCAAACGCGCTTGTGTCGCGGTGTCGGCCAGTTTGCGGCCAAGCGCCTCGCGCGCATTGGTTTGCGCGTGGACGATCAGTTCCTTTTTCTCGCCTCGCTGCGGGGTCGAGACCTCGACCTTGAAGCCCGCTTTGACACTCAGCGCGCTCGCAAGAAGGTCGCTTTCCTCGATGCTATGGGACAGCAGCACCAGCCTCGGCGGCGGCTTGTCTTCATAGAATTGCGCCAGGAACGATCCGAGCACCTCTTCCGGCGTGAAAGACTTCTCCGCCTTCGGAAAATAGGCGCGATTGCCCCAGTTCTGACCGGTTCGGAAGAAGAACACCTCGACGCAGGAATAGCCGCCCTCCTGATGAATGGCGAAAACGTCGGCTTCTTCCACCGTGCGCGGATTGATGCCCTGCTGCGACTGAATGGCGGAGAGCGCCGCGAGACGGTCGCGATACAGCGCGGCAGTCTCGAAAGCGAGCTCCTCCGACGCCCTTTCCATTTCGTCGGCCAGTAGTTTTTTCACCGCACGGCTCTTGCCGGACAGAAAGTCGGTCGCCTCGCGCACCAGTTCGGTATAGCCGGGAAAATCGATCTCGCCGGTGCAGGGACCCGAGCAGCGGCGGATCTGATACAGCAGGCATGGCCGGGTGCGGCTCTCGAAGAAGGAGTCGGTACAGGAGCGCACGAGGAACGCGCGCTGCAGGGCCGTGATGGTGCGATTCACCGCTCCCACCGACGCGAACGGGCCGAAATAGCGCCCCGGCCGCGACTGCGCACCGCGATGCTTGTTGATCTGCGGCGCCCAGTGATCGCCGGTCATCAGGATATAGGGAAACGACTTGTCGTCCCGCAGCTGGACATTGAAGCGCGGACGCAGCTGCTTGATGAGATTGGCTTCGAGCAGCAGCGCTTCCGTCTCGGTCGCGGTCGAGATGATCTCCACCACCGAGGTCGCCGCGATCATCCGCGCGATCCGCATCACCTGGCCGGTGGGCCGCGCATAGGACGACAAGCGCTTTTTGACGTTCTTGGCCTTGCCGACATAGAGCACGTCATGGGCGGCATTCAGCATCCGGTAGACGCCCGGCGAGGTCGGCGCCAGCCGCACGGCGTGCTCGATCGCCGCTCGGCCGACCGCCAATGGACCTTCCGCAACCGCCTCTGCAGCGTCCTCGGTGTCGTCCGGGAGCGCGGCTTCCTCATCGTCGTCAACGGGTTCCGGTTCGATGTCCGGCGGCGCCTGCAGGCCGGATTGTACCTGCTGGGGCTGCGTCGCCGGCACGGATTCCGGCTCAGCTGCGACGGTGTCCGGTGCCGGTTGAGGATCGGTCGAGTCTTGAATCATCACGTCAATCTAGGCCGTGGGGCCGCCTGCTGCCAGCGTCCGCCAGCATTTCGTACGGCATCCTGACGGCAGGCGCGGGGCAATCCTGCGACACGCAGGGATCGCCCGCCGATTGCCGCAAGTAAGACTCTTTTAACGCCAATACCGCGCGGACCGCGCGCGTTAAGACCCGCTTAATGGAAAACTCTCGATAAATCGTCTCGATAAATGATCGAATTCCGTAACCCTAAGCCTTCGTTTCGCGCCTAGCAGGGCAACGGTATTTACGCGTGTTGGAGAGTTGAGATGAGCAAGTTTGCGTTTGCGGCAGTCGCGGTCCTGGTGGCCGGCTCGACGGCAGCACAGGCGGCGGACCTGCCCTATGGTTCGCGGGCGCCGTATACGGTCAACCAGCCGCTGAATGCCTATAGCTGGGCCGGTCCGTATCTGGGTGCCACCCTGGGTTACGAGTGGGGTAGCGTTTCCAACAACCCGACCAAACCCTCGGGCATCGTCGGCGGCGTAACGGCTGGTTACAACTGGCAGAGCGGGCCGATCGTGTTCGGTGTCGAGGGCGACATTTCGGCCACCGGCGCCAATGATCGCTTCAGCGACTACAAATTCTCCAATCCGTGGTTCGGTACCGCGCGCGGCCGTCTCGGCTATGCCTTCAACAACGTGTTGATCTATGGCACCGCCGGTCTCGCTTTCGGCAGCCTGGAATTGGAACGCGGTGGCTTGCAGCAGTCGCACACCTCACTCGGCTGGACCGCCGGTGTCGGCGCCGAAGTCGGCATTTACCAGAACTGGACCGCCAAGATCGAATATCTCTATGTCGATCTGTCCAAGAATTCCTACACGCTGCTTCCGACCGCCGCCGACAGTGCGCTGTCCTTCGGCGCCGTCCGCATCGGTGTGAACTATCATTTCTGATCCCGTTTCCGGATCAGCAAGTCGAGCTCCAAGTCAGAAGAAACCACAAGACCCACTCCCGGCCGCTCTGCAGTCGGGATTTTTCTTGTCGGCCGTTCGAACAGATGCGTGCCGTTATCCTGTGATCACCAGATCGACCGCCTTGGGGCCCTTGCCCTTTTTGTCAGGCTCGACCTCGAATGTGATCCGCTGCCCCTCAGTCAGGTCCTTCAATCCCGCGCGTTCGACGGCGGTGATATGGACGAACACATCCCGCCCGCCATCGTCCGGCTTGATGAAGCCGTAACCGCGTTCGCCGTTGAAGAACTTGACCACACCGCTCATGCCCATCGGGAAACTCCCACCCGCAATGCTCCGCCGCGGCACACTTGCGCCGCGACCGACCGGACATTCACTCCTCAGAAGGCTTGGCCGTTTCTTGATGTCGTCTTTTTAAATCGTCGAGGCCACGCCACACCGCCGCAACCATTCGCGGAAGCGGAACGTAAAGCCAGTCATGCAACCAGCATAATACGGTTCCCGTACAGTGACTACCGTTTTTGGAACCGCGATCAATGGTTGCTTGGGGGGAGCTCGCGCTTACGCCTTGGCGTTTTCCAGCCGGAAACGCGCAACGCCGCCGACACCCAATGGTCGTTCCAGTTGCGGAAGGATCACCCGTAATTCGTCCTGCAGTTTCCATGGCGGATTGACGATCAGCAGTCCGGTCGAGGTGAGCGGACCATCGGCGGTCTGCGGCGCGACGCTGAATTCCAGGCGCAGGCATTTGCCCGGTGTCGCCGACGATGCCACCGTCGCAGCCACGCTGCGCGACAGGTCATCGGTGGCTCGGCGGCTCTTGGCGGGATACCAGATCAGATAAATGCCGGTTGGCCATTTCGCATAAGCCTGCGCGAACACGCTCGCCAGCCGCGCAAACTCGTCCTTGGCCTCGAATGGCGGATCGATCAGCACCAGGCCGCGGCGCTCGTTCGGCGGCACATATGCGGGCAACCCGACCCAGCCATCGATGTCGACGACGCGGGCCTGCTCGTCATGGCGCAACGCCGAGATCAGCTTCTTGCGGGCGACGGGCTCCAACTCGCAGCACACCATACGATCCTGCGGCCGCATCAACGCCCGCGCAATCAGCGGCGAGCCGGGATAGGCGACCAGCTCGTCGCCGGGATTGAAGGCGCGCACGATGTCCAGATAGGGCTTGATCAGCTTTTCGGCCGCCTCATGGAAGCTCGACTGCATCATGCGGGCGATGCCGGTGCTCCACTCGACCGTGCGCGTCGCCTCGTCGCCGGTGAGGTCATAGCGGCCAGCGCCGGCATGGCTGTCGATCACCCGGAACGGGGTCGGCTTCTCCTGCAGATGGGTCAGGATGCGGACCAGCACGAGATGCTTGATGACGTCGGCAAAATTGCCGGCATGGAAGGCGTGGCGATAATTCATGGGCTGGTTGTAGCCCGGATGCAGCGAAGCGCAATCCGGGGACCGACGAATCTGAGTGCCTGTAGGGTGGGCAAAGCGCAGCGTGCCCACCGATGTCCTAAGACGTCTGGTAGTGGTGGGCACGCTGCGCTTTGCCCACCTCACAGTGACGACGATTACCCGCCGCGCACCGGCGGCATCACGACCTGATCGCGGCGGCAGGCGCGGCGGTCGATTTCCTCGCAGGCCCGGAACTGGAGATCCTTGCTCATGCAGATCCGCACCTCGGTGAGCCGGTTGCGATCGCACGTGATAGCGATGGCGGCGTTGCTGAGGCCGGGATTGACCTTGATGAAGGCCTCTTCCACCGCCGCCGGTGTCACCATCTTGGGCTGCTGCAGATCGATATACTCATCCGGAATCTTCACGCCGGCCCGCGCCTTGCGGATCGCTTCGAAATAGCCGCGCGCCCCGAGGCCCGAACAGGTGCCGTGCTTGTCCCATTCGTTGAAGATCAGGCCCGGGGCCGGCATCAGATCCAGCATCGAGGTCATGATGTTGCGCGACAGCCGCGGCGACGGACGCTCGCAATAATTCGGGAAGCCGCGATCATATTGCGGCCACAGCCCATGCACCACGAAGGCGAACGGACGCTCGCCGCACTGCATCTGCTGATTGCGCGAGGTGTTGCCGCGCTCCTGCGCCGCCTGGCAGAACGACGGCGACCATGACAGCGACAGGACGTAAAAATCGAATTCGCCGGGCGCATTCTGCCGTCGATCCTGCGCGGCAACCGTGCCGGCAGACAATGCGGCAAGCAGAAAAATGCCGAGCGCAACAACCGACCGAAATGCCTGCTTCATGATGCGCCCCATCCCCTGACCAGCCAGAGCCTAGCCAGACCGCAACGACAATTCAAGAACGATTCGGGAACGATACAGCCCATGAAATAGCCCGGACAGCTGCGCCATCCGGGCTACGAGCAATTAGAAAAAGCCGGGCTGCGAAAACATCAGGCTCAGAATTTGGCCGCGCGGCACTGCGGATTATAGGCCCAGTTGCGGTCGAGGCCGGTCACGCACCATTCGACGCCGTCGCCGTAGCCGGCCAAGCCGCCGTCTTCGATGATCGAGTAGTGGACCTGGCGCAGCTTGCCGTCGGTGAACAGCGCGTCGGCGCTGCAGTAGCGGCGTGGAATATTGTCGGAGGTCCAGGGACGGAAGGCAGTTTCGCGCACATGGCTGAAGCCGGAAAACTGCAGCGCAGAATTCCAGTAGCCCGCTTCCTTGTTCTGGAACTGGTAGGTGAGCTTCCACAAAGCGGATTCGCAGGTGCCGACCTTGCCTTCGTAATTCGGGCCGAACAGGCCGAAATTCAGTTCGAGCAGGTTGGCCGCCCGGGCGCCCGGTGCCGTCACGAACAGCGTCGTGCCGAACAGCGCCAGACCGGCAACCGCGGCCAGCGCAGCTTTTTTCAGGGATGAGACAAAACTGCGCATAGGGAATCCGCCGGCTGAAATCAGGTTCCAGGAACGTGCCGCGAAGGCCTTGCGGGGTCAAGTGCACCGCGGCAACACCCTGCGCACAACTCCGTCAGAGCACGCTGTGCATTCTTTCCAGCGCCGCCCTGGCCCTCTAAGGTGGGATTCATAGAATTCAGGAGACGATAATGCAGGCGATTCGATTGGCCATCGTGGCGGTGGGCATCAGTGCGGCCATCAGCGGTGCCCTCAGCAGCGCAGCCAAGGCCGATTGGGTGCCGCCGTTCAAAGGCAACGACACCGGCGGCATCATCTCCACATCGCTGATCAACCAAACCGACATTCGCGCCCTCGCGATCGATCATTGCGCGCGTTACGGCAAGGTCGTGAAGTTCCTCGGCGCGCAGAACGAATATGGCGGCTATGTCTCGTTCTCCTGCCGCTGGGTGCCTTACGGTGCCAACGAGCGGCCGCTGAGCGTTCGCTACTGAGCTACGGTAGCGCTTGCAGTAGGATGGGTTGAGTAACGGCGTATAGCGCCGGAGCGTCAGCAGTGCCTGCCCATCGTGTAGCCGATAGGTTATCGGCTTCGTGCGACCCATCCTGCTCAAGCCCCACATATGCATGGCCGAGCCATGCGGCGGCGTATTTACGCTCCCCGCATTCCCCCGCTATAGATGATGGCAATCATCCTACAGGCGTTAAGGGACACGAAGCATGACTGAATACACCGCACTGATGGCCGGAATGGTCCGCGCCGGCGACGGTTGGACGGTGAGCGTGAGCGACGACTGGCTGCAGGGCCGCACCGTCTATGGCGGGCTGGCGTCGGCGCTGTGCATGCAGGCAGCTATTAATGAATTCGGCTTCGAAGCGGCCTTGCAGCCGTTGCGCTCTGCGCAGATTGCCTTTGTCGGGCCGGCATCCGGGCAGCTGCATTTGAAAGCCAGCGTGTTGCGCAAAGGCAAATCAACTTTATTCGCCAATGTCGATCTGATCGGCGATGCCGGCCTCGCGACGCGCGCGATGTTCTGTTTCGGCGCCGCGCGCGAATCCGCTGACAGGCATGTGGCGATCAGAACGCCGGAATTGAAAGCTCCAGAGTCCTGCCCGGATTTCTTCCGCAACGCGCCGGCCAGTCTCAGCTTCGTGCAACATATCGACGGCCGTTTCGTCTCCGGCTCGCTGCCATTCAGCGGCAGCGACGATCCGCAGATGACGCTGTGGCTGCGGCATCGTGAGCCCGGTATTGCAGCGTCGCTGGTGGCCCTGCTAGCCCTCGCCGACGCACCGCCGCCGGCAACCTCCGCGCGCTCGACCTCGCCAAAGCCGATCTCGACCATGACCTGGGCGATCGACATGCTCACCGACGAGATTACGACCGATGACGGCTGGTGGCTGATCCACAACGTCGCCGAGCAGATCGCGAACGGCTATTCGAGCCAGGTGATGACGCTATGGAACCGGCACGGCAAGCCGATCATGGCGAGCCGGCAGAATATCGCCGTGTTCGGTTGAACAAGCCCCGATCGTAATGTCCCCTCTCCCGCTTGCGGGGGAGGCGGCCACGGCGCGTCTAGGCCAGCGTCGCTGGGTTTGGGGGGACGGAAGAATATACTACGTCTTCGCCGCCGCAGCTTCAGCGGCGCGTTCGACAAAGGTCTTTCCGCCCTTCATCTTGTGCTGCAGCGGGGCCTCGTTGATCTGAATGACCACGGCATCGGCGGTGACGCCGAGATTTTTCACCAGCGCCTGGGTGATGTCGAGCATCATGCCCTTCTTCCGCTCGTCGGTGCGGCCGGCGGCCATGCTTACGGTAATCTCAGGCATCGATGTCTCCCGTTTTTTCATGCCGCCATGTTGGAATGACGGACGACTATACTATTTTGCCTCGCAGCCACAGACGTCAATGGCCGTCATTGCGGGGGAGCCGTTGCAACGAAGCAATCCAGCCTTCGCTTGCGGCTTTCTCGATTGCTTCGCTACGCTCGTCATGACGACGGAAAGCTACGCGCTCCAGCTCACGCCGTGCTTGGCGAGAAGCTTCTGCACTTCGCTGACCAGATCCGCCTCCGCAATCTCGATCTGCGCATCGGCCTGCTTCTTCAGATATTCCTCGCGGTCCTTGATCTCGGCGAGGCCGGCGCCGGCGATGAGGTCCTTGATCAGAAGTTGGCCGCGCGCCTTCTCATCCGATCCCTGAATGATCGCGAGCGGCGAATTGCGCTTGTCGGC
>SDZE01000402.1 GCA_004173095.1 Bradyrhizobiaceae bacterium | reverse complement strand
CATTACGTGACGCACTATCTCGATACGCCCGATCGCTTTCGCTGACTTCAGGTTCCGCCGTGATGTTCGACTTTGACGCTTTGTCCCATGCGTTTCCGAAGCAGACCGTGCTCTGCATCGGCGATCTCATGCTGGACGAATTCGTCTACGGCGAAGTCTCGCGAATCTCGCCGGAAGCGCCGGCGCCAGTGATCGTCGCGCAACGCAGCGAGATCGTCGTCGGAGGCGCTGGCAATGTCGCGCGCAACATTGCAGCGCTCGGCGCCAAGTGCATCTTTGTCGGCCTGATCGGAGCCGA
Organism: Bradyrhizobiaceae bacterium; assembly: GCA_004173095.1. Classification (GTDB taxonomy): domain Bacteria; phylum Pseudomonadota; class Alphaproteobacteria; order Rhizobiales; family Xanthobacteraceae; genus Tardiphaga. Next base: position 4,308 of record SDZE01000402.1, on the reverse strand, counting down.
TGATGCGGCCGAGACGCTGAAGCGGCATCTTGCCCGGGAAAGCGGCGTCGAGGCCTTGTTGGTCAGCGATCCGTCGCGCCCGACCACCCGCAAGGTGCGTTTCGTCTCCGAGCATTTCGCAACGCATATGCTGCGCGCAGATTGGGAGCTTGCAGCTCCCGCATCGGCCGAGATCGAGAAACAGCTGCTCGATACCATCCTGCCGCAGATCGCGCGTGCCGACATCGTGTTGCTGTCGGACTATGCCAAGGGCGTGTTGACCGCGCGCGTGATCCGCAATGTGATCGATGCCGCGAAGAAGCTCGACAAACGCGTGATCGTCGATCCCAAGAGCGCGAATTTCGCGATCTATCGCGGCGCGACGCTGCTGACGCCGAACCGCAAGGAATTCTCTGAGGCAACTCGCAGCCGGGTCGATACCGGCATCGATGGGGCGGCCGCGCAGGAGGCGATGATCCTTGCCGATTGTGCCGCCATGCTGGTGACCCAGAGCGAGCACGGCATGACACTCGTGGCGCGCGATGGCGATGCCATCCATGTGCCGGCGTTGCCGGTGAAAGTGCGCGATGTGTCCGGCGCTGGCGACACCGTGGCTGCCATGCTTGCAGTTGCGCTTGCAGCCGGCGCGGATTGGGAGACTGTCCTTCGCCTAGCATCCGCCGCTGCGGCTGTCGCTGTCGGCAAGAAGGGGACGGCCATCGTCTTGCCGCAGGAATTGCGCCGCCGGATGCTGCCGCATGCGACGTTGGCGGCCGAAGACAAGATCGTGGCAGTCGGCGATCTTGCGACCCGGCTCGATGGTTGGCGCCGCGAAGAATTGCGCATCGGCTTTACAAATGGCTGTTTCGATATCCTGCATCCCGGCCATGTGAAGGTGCTGACGGCAGCGCGCGCGACCTGTGATCGCCTGATTGTCGGCCTCAACAGCGATGCCTCGGTGAAGCGCCTCAAGGGGCTCGAACGCCCCGTCCAGAACGAACGCGCCCGCGCCGAAGTGCTGGCGGCACTGGAGGCTGTCGATCTCGTCGTCATCTTCGAAGAAGACACGCCGATCAAATTGATCGAGGCGATCCGGCCGTCGACCCTGGTGAAGGGCGGCGACTATACCCGCGCGCAGGTCGTCGGCCACGAGATTGTCACCGCGCATGGCGGCGAGGTTGTCATCGTTGAAATTTTGCGGGGGCATAGCACGACGTCGCTGGTCGAGCGCGCGCGTAACGGACAGTCATGACGCGTATCTCAAGGTTCACCATCCGCAACTGGATCATTGCGGTCCACGACGTCCTTGTGACCGCAGCGGCAGTCGTGCTGGCGTTTGTGCTGCGCTTCGATGGCGAGAACCTGCTTGATCGCCTGCCGTTGCTGCTGACGATCCTGCCATATTTCGTAATCTTCAGTTTCCTGGTCTGCTACGTCTTCAATCTGACGACCACGAAGTGGCGCTTCATCTCGCTGCCGGACCTGCTTAACATCATCAAGGCCGCAACGGTTCTGACGGGCGCTCTGCTTGTGCTGGACTATATTTTCCTGGCGCCAAATGTTTACGGGACCTTCTTTCTCGGCAAGACCACGATCGTCATCTACTGGTTCCTCGAGATCTTCTTTCTGAGCGGTTCGCGGCTCGCCTATCGCTACTTCCGCTATTCGCGCACGCGTAACAAGGCGCGTGCGACGGATGCCGCGCCGGCGCTGTTGGTCGGCCGCGCCGCCGATGCAGAAGTGTTTCTACGCGGGATCGAGAGCGGCGCCGTGAAGCGGATGTGGCCGGTCGGCATACTTTCGCCAGCAGTCTCGGACCGCGGGCAGACGATCCGCGGCGTGCCCGTGCTTGGAAGTCTCGACGACCTCGGCAATGTCATCGATGATTTCAAGAATCGCCAGCGCCCCATCGAACGGGTGGTCATGACCCCATCCGCCTTCGAGGACGAAGCCCATCCGGAATCGATCCTGATGCAGGCGCGAAAGCTGGGTCTCGCCGTCAGCCGGATCCCGACGCTTGAAGAAAGCCGCGACACGCCGCAGCTTGCGCCGGTGGCGGTGGAAGACCTGCTGCTGCGGCCGAGCGTGAAGATCGATTACGCCCGGCTTGAGAATTTCGTGCGCGGCAAGGCAGTGGTCGTCACCGGCGGTGGCGGTTCGATCGGTTTCGAGATCTGCGACCGTGTCATCACCTTCGGCGCGGCGCGGCTGTTGATCATCGAGAATTCCGAGCCGGCGCTGCATGCGGCCATCGAAAAGCTCGCCGCCAAAGTGACCAGTGCGGTGATCGAGGGGCGTATTGCCGATGTCCGGGACCGCGACCGCATTCACCAACTCATGAACACGTTTCGGCCCGAGGTCGTGTTCCATGCCGCTGCGTTGAAGCATGTCCCGATCCTGGAGCGCGACTGGGGCGAGGGCGTCAAGACCAACATTTTCGGGTCGGTCAATGTCGCCGACGCGGCACTCGCTTCGGGTGCGGCGGCGATGGTGATGATCTCGACCGACAAGGCCATCGAGCCGGTCTCCATGCTCGGCCTCACCAAGCGCTTTGCCGAGATGTATTGCCAGGCGCTCGATGCCGATATGACGGTCGGCCCGACGGGCAAATCGCGCATGCGGCTGATCTCGGTGCGGTTCGGCAACGTGCTGGCATCGAATGGGTCGGTGGTGCCGAAGTTCAAAGCGCAGATCGAAGCCGGCGGTCCGGTAACGGTGACGCATCCGGACATGGTGCGTTACTTCATGACCATCCGCGAGGCCTGCGATCTCGTGGTCACCGCCGCGACCCACGCCATGAATGCGCAGCACGCTGACGCATCGGTCTATGTGCTCAGCATGGGCCAGCCGGTCAAGATCGTCGATCTCGCCGACCGCATGATCCGGCTATCCGGCCTGCAGCCCGGTTATGACATCGACATCGTGTTCACCGGCGTGCGTCCGGGTGAACGCATGCACGAAATCCTGTTCGCCGAGCAGGAGCAGACGGCAGAGATCGGTCTCGCCGGTATCATGGCCGCGCGGCCAAAGGAATTGCCGTTGGATGTGCTGAATGCGTGGCTCGCCACGCTGCGCACGGCCGTTGGTGCCAATCAGCATGACGTCGCGGTCGCGATCCTGAAGGACGCCGTGCCGGAATATCACGTTCCGGCAGAATAGTTCGTGCCACGCGGTGTAGCGAACTGCCGGAGCAACAGTGTCGTCGCGCCGATTCCGATCACCATCAAAATGCTGCTGGCTGATGCCGAGTCGAGAGTGATCGACAATCCCGCCAGCGCGGCCAGGATGACGTTCAACGCAAACACTTTGCGCACCACCTCGATCACCGTAAAGCCGTTGTCGGTCGCGCGCTGGTAAAAATGCGAGCGATGGGCGAGCCAGAACGGCTCGCGCCGCGCCACGCGTCTCAGCAGCGTCACCGTCGCGTCGCAGAGATAGTACAGCGGCAGCAGGATCGCCGCCGCAAGATATCCGGCGAAAGCGAGTTGCAGCAGGCACCATGCAAGAAGAAGCCCGATCGGCAGGCTGCCGACATCGCCGAGAAACATCTTGGCGACCGGCTTATTGAACGGAGCGAAGCCCAGCATCGCGCCGCAGAGCCCCGCGGCAATGAAGGCGGTCGGCTGCGAGACGGCGCCGACAAGGCCGATCAATGCCAGGGTCGCCGAAACTGGCACCACTTCGGCCACCGTGATCCAGTCGAGGCCGTCCATGAAATTGGTCAAGTTGACAAACCATAGCGTGCCGACCACCAACACCGTACGCTCGAGCCATAGCGGCAGAGCAGATACGATGTGGAGATCGGCCGGCAACGCTGTGAGCGCGGCAGCGACGCACAGCGCCTGCAGGGCGAAGCGCGGTGCGACGGGCAATGGCCGCAAATCGTCGATGGCTCCAACGATGGCGATCACGACGGTCGCTGCGAACAACATCCAGATTGCCGCCGGGATGGTGGTGAACCAGGCGATCGCAATGGCGGACACGATCAGAGTGGCCGCGATGACCGCCATGCCAGCACCTTGCGGCGTCGGCACGGTGTGCGAGGAACGCGCATTGGGCCTCGCCAAAGCATAACGGATCAGCAACGGATGTATGGCCCGGATACCGACGGCCGAGATTACCAATGCCGCGGCCAGTATGACGGTGAGAGCAGTCAGTTCGCTTGACGACGACATCAGAATGCCAAAGCGGCGAAGTTTTCGGACGATTTCGGCGAGCTATGCATGACAGCCTTCATAGCGGGTTTTGGCGGCATGGCCACCGGGTGAGGCCGTGGTTCTGACGCATTCGGGTGCTGCGATACCCGACTATTGCAGCAACCGCGGCCAC
>SDZE01000279.1 GCA_004173095.1 Bradyrhizobiaceae bacterium | reverse complement strand
CTGTAACCCCCTCTCCCGCGTTTGCGGGGGAGGGTTGGGGTGGGGGCCGCCCTCCGTGACGTCGGAGCGCGGGATTCCCCCAGCCCGGCCCTCTCCCGCCTGGCGAAGCTTCGCTTCGCTTGGAGCGGGAGAGGGGGCAGATTCATGCTCTACCTGCGCTGCCCAGCGCTCCGCGAGTTGCCGGGCGCTGCCGGCGCGCTGCGAACGATCGCGGCGGAACTGGTCGAGGCGATGGTTGAGATCGACGCTGTCGCCACCAAGGCCGCGTTCGGTGACGATGGCAGCGATCTCGGCAGCCTCCTCGCCATGCTCAAAGCGCGCGGAGTCCACGATCATGCGCGCCAGCCGCGGTGGCAGCGCCAGTGCGCGCAGCGCTTTGCCCTCGTCGGTGATGCGGCCGTCGGCGTCGAGCGCGCCGAGTTCGACCAGCAGGTTGCGCGCCTCCTTCAACGCTGGCAACGGCGGCGGATCGAGAAAAATCAACTGTGCGGGATCAGCGACGCCCCATTGCGCGCAATCGAGCAACAAGGTGGAGAGATCGGCGCTGAGAATTTCCGGCTGGGTATAGGCCGGCAGCGAGGCCGTCTGTGGCTCGTCCCACAAGCGATAACAGACGCCTGGCTCGGTACGTCCCGCACGGCCGCGCCGCTGATCGACGGCGGCGCGCGAGGCCCGAACGGTTTCGAGCCGCGTCAGCCCGATATCAGGCTCGTAGCGCGGCACCCGGGCCAGCCCGCAATCGACGACGATGCGAACACCTTCGATGGTGAGCGAGGTTTCCGCGATTGAGGTCGCGAGCACGACCTTGCGCTGGCCATTTGGCGCCGGCTGGATGGCGCGGTCCTGGACGGCAGCGTCGAGAGCGCCGAACAACGGGACGATTTCGATGCTCGCATCCTGCACCCGTTCGGCCAGAAAATTCTGCGTCCGGCGTATTTCAGCAGCGCCGGGCAGGAAGGCGAGTACCGAACCCTCGTCGGCACGCAGCGCCGATGCGATGGCATCAGCCATCTGGCGCTCGATCTGAATATCCGGCTTGCGGCCGAGATAGCGCGTGATAACCGGGAAGGCGCGGCCCTCGCTGGCGATGACCGGCGCATCGCCCAGTAATTTTGCGATCCGCGCACCGTCGATGGTCGCGGACATCACAAGGATACGGAGATCTTCGCGCAACCCCATTTGTGCATCGCGCGCCAGTGCGAGGCCGAGATCGGCATCGAGCGAGCGTTCGTGGAATTCGTCGAACAGCACGGCGCCGACGCCGGTCAATTCGGGATCGTCGAGAATCTGCCGCGCGAAGATGCCTTCGGTAACGACTTCGATGCGGGTGCGGCGCGATATTTTCGAGCCGAAGCGGACGCGATAGCCGACCGTCTCGCCCGCACGTTCACCCAGCGTGCTGGCCATGCGTTCCGCACTGGCCCGCGCGGCGATGCGGCGCGGCTCCAGCATGATGATCTTTTTGCCAGCCAGCCAGGGCGCATCGAGCAAGGCCAGCGGCACCCGCGTGGTCTTGCCGGCGCCGGGCGGCGCCACCAGCACGGCGGCACTGGCCGAGCGCAAGGCGTCGGTCAGGTCGCCCAATACGGCGTCGATCGGCAGGGGAGTCGCGAAAGTCCGGGTCATGACACTCGTATTTGTTAACGCCCATTAACCAGCAGGGGAGCCTCGCGCAAGCGTGACTCATCGATCGACATTTTCGACGGTTACAGCAAGGTAATCGAAACCGATTGTCCCGATGATACCGTTTAATGGGGCGTCGAGAGGGATCATGATCACTGCCAACGGCACTTATGCCGCAGATCGTCCGGCGCTTTTGGGAAGCGCGGCGCAGTTTGCGCCTGAGCGGATCGATTGGGTCGATTACGCCAAGGGCATCTGCATCATCATGGTTGTAATGATGCATTCGGTGCTCGGCACCGAACTGGCCGCTGAACGCACCGGCTACATGCATCACCTCGTCGAATTCGCCAAACCGTTCCGGATGCCGGATTTCTTCCTGATTTCCGGCCTTTTCCTGGCGCGCGTGATCGACCGCAACTGGCGCACCTATCTCGACCGCAAAGTGGTGCATTTCCTGTATTTCTACGCGCTGTGGGTCACCATCCAGTTCGGCTTCAAGGCGCCCGGTATCGCCGCCGAACAGGGATGGACCTATGTCGGGCAGCTGTATCTGATGTCGTTCATCGAGCCATTCGGCACGCTGTGGTTCATCTATATGCTGCCGGTGTTCTTCGTGCTGACCAAAGCGACCCGCAACTTGCCGCCGCTGGCGATATGGACCGTCGCCGCCCTGCTCGAAATGGCGCCGATCGCAACCGGCTGGACCATGATCGACGAGTTCTGCGCGCGCTTCGTCTATTTCTATTCGGGTTATCTGTTCGCCACGCAGGTTTTCGCGCTGTCCGACCGTGCGCGGGCCAGGCCCGTTCTGGCGCTGCTGGGTCTCGCCGCCTGGGCGCTGATTAATGCCGTGCTGGTCTATGGCGGCTTGAGCGAGCTTCCGGTGCTCTCGCTGGTGCTCGGCTTTGCCGGCGCGGTCGCCATCATCGTGGGCGGCACCCTGCTCGCGAAAATGCAGTGGCTCACCTTTTTGCGCTTTTGCGGCGAGCATTCGATCGTGATCTATCTGGCCTTCTTCCTGCCGATGGCCATAACGCGCACCGCACTCCTCTCCTTCACGCCGCTCGATATCGGTACGGTTTCGCTGCTGGTGACCATCAGCGGCATCGTCGGGGCGTTGATCATGTGGCGGCTTGCGCTGCTGATGCGCGCGAATTTCCTGTTCGAGCGCCCGGCGGCATTCTGGATCGCCCCCAAGGCCCAGCGGGCCGATTTGCAGGCGGCGGAGTAGGTTATACCGCCGTCGGCGAGGTGCCCTCGTCCAGCTTCACGCCGTTCTTCATTTGCTCCATCTTCCTGCGATAAGCTTCGGCGTCGCCAAAATCGGCGAACCCGACATAATGCGGATGCGGGCCGAGCACGCGGCGTGCGTGCTTGATTGGACACCAATACACCTCCGTGCGCGCCGCCACTTCGCGAACGAAAGCCGCGACCCCGTTGCAGTAAGAGCAATAGGCGCAATTCACCTTCTCGATGACATTGAGATAGGCGAGGTGGTGACGATCGAACACCAGATAGTCGCCGCGTCGGACCTTGGGGATGCCGTAGATCGGAAAGCAGATCGCCTGGTAGGCCATCACCATCACGTCGATCAGCACGAACGGGATCAGCAGCGAATAGATCACCGGCGCCGTCAGCACGATCAACGGATTGGCGCCGAACAGGTATTTCGCGGCATTGACGCGGATCGCGCGTTGCAGATCTTCGATGCTGCGTTCGAACACGATTCTGTGCCGCTCGACGTCAAATCGAAGCGCTTCGCGGCGGCGCGCCAGTTCGGTCTCGATTTCGGCCTCCACGCCCTTCAGTTTCTCCATCAATTCGGCAAGCTCGGGCATGGCTGTCCTTTGTGCATGAGACGACCTCTGCAAAGGCTCATGGAACAGGGCGGCGCGCAACCACGCCTGCGCAGCAGCCGATCACAAAAACTCGCGGGATATGGTCGCCCCGGCTGTCATTCCCGGCTGGAAATCCCTAGATTGCGGCCATGCCGATAACATCCGAAACTGACGCCACACCCGCACCGAAGCCTGTTGCCGCTGCAGCGCCCGGCAAGGGAGACCATGTCTTCCTGGTCGACGGCTCGTCTTACATCTTTCGCGCCTATCACGCGCTGCCGCCGCTGAACCGGAAATCCGACGGGCTGCAGGTCAATGCGGTGCTTGGCTTCTGCAACATGCTGTGGAAGCTGATGCGCGACATGCCTGCGGACAACCGGCCGACGCATCTGGCGATCATCTTCGACAAATCCGAAGTGACGTTCCGCAACAAGCTCTATCCCGATTACAAGGCGCATCGGCCGCCGGCGCCGGACGACCTGATTCCGCAATTCGCGCTGATCCGCGAAGCTGTGCGGGCGTTCGACCTGCCCTGCATCGAGCAAGGTGGATTCGAGGCCGACGATCTGATCGCGACCTATGTGCGCGATGCCAGCGCGCGCGGCGCCACCGCCACCATCGTGTCGTCTGACAAGGACCTGATGCAGCTCGTGACCGACAAGGTGACGATGTATGACACCATGAAGGACAAGCGCCTCGGCGTCCCCGAAGTGTTCGAGAAGTTCGGCGTAACGCCCGACAAGGTCGTGGAAGTACAGGCGCTCGCTGGCGACAGCGTGGATAACGTGCCCGGCGTGCCCGGCATCGGCATCAAGACCGCGGCGCAACTGATCAACGAATATGGTGACCTCGAGACGTTGCTCACGCGCGCGTCCGAGATCAAGCAGCCGAAGCGGCGCGAGTCGCTGATCGAGCATGCTGAAAAGGCGCGAATCTCGCGACAACTGGTGCTGCTCGACGACAAGGTCGCGCTCGACGTGCCGCTGGACGATCTCGCCGTGCACGAACCGGACGCGCGCAAGCTGATCGCGTTCCTGAAATTCATGGAATTCTCGACGCTGACGCGGCGTGTGGCCGAATATGCGCAGATCGATGTTGCGGATGTCGCGGCCGATAGCGGCGCTGCTCTTTCTTCTCCCTCTCTCGCTCTT
>SDZE01000008.1 GCA_004173095.1 Bradyrhizobiaceae bacterium | reverse complement strand
CACGTTGAAAATACTGTTCGCCTTGAGGATCGCCAGCACGCGTTGATGCGCGTAGATCGTGAACGGCGATCCTTCGCGCATCGACAGCAGACCGGCGACTGCGTCCACCTCACCATTGGTCAGGATCACACCGGCGATCGGCGAATGCCGCAAGGTGCCATCCTGCGGGTGCAGTTGAGCGGTCTGAGTCACCTGCTGTCGCAGATCTGGAGAGGCGTTGATAAGGAACCAGTTACGGTCGTCGGCAGTGACGGCGATTGAAGCCTGACCACTCTGCAATTCCGGGCGTGCGTGACGCGCAGCGCGGCACGTCGGGCAGCCGCAATTCCATTGCGGCACACCACCGCCGGCGGCAGCTCCGAGAACGACGATACGCAACATCAGATCGCCCCAGACGGCAGCACTCGTTCTGAAAGAACGCGACGGCTCGCAAAAATGTGGCCAAAAAGGGCGCCCGGCGGAAATTGTCGGCCAGACGCCCTGAATAGGCTTCGAAGTCTGGTCTTACTTGCGCGCAGCGCAAGCATACATGTTGATTTCCATGCCGACCGCAACTTCCACGATCTTCGGTGCTTTCCAGGCCATATTGGATCTCCCGTTTGCCGCAGCAAAGGCTGCATGATGGTAAGTCTAGTCCCTGCCCATTGGTTCGCCAACAGCTTCGTCATCGGAATGTGAAATTTGACGCAGATGCTCGACGCGTGATTCACGATTGCGTGCGTTGCACCAACCGCCGCATTGCAACATTGCGATGGTTACGGTGTTGCCTAAATTGATGCGTAAACCTCTTGGCCAGAACCTTCGCAGGACGGTCGCCTCCGAGCCAGACAGCCGGGAATGCTCCATGCCACGCTATTATTTCAATACCCGCCTCGGCGATGAAGTGGTCGATGATCCGGACGGCGAGACGTTGCGCAATCCGGACCATGCCTGGGAAGTCGCCCGCGCCATGATAATGCAATTGCTGAGGTCGGAAGGGACACAGCGCGACCTTCTGGCCGCGGTGCTCGAGGTCACCGACGAAAAGGGCGAGATCGTGCTCGAATTCCCTTTCTCGGAGGCATTGCTGGACTCGGCAGACTCGACCACGCGCCATTGATTCAATGCGCTTGGTCCCCGGTGCTTGATACGGTCCGGCTCAGCGGAGCGGCATAAGGATGCCGCATCGCGTCCGGGACACGATCTGGTTCTGCGGATCAGCTTCGAAGCCGCCTCGCATCGGCATCTGTCGATAGGTTTCGGTTGCGCGCAACCGGTCAAATATCTCACACTGCTCATGGGAAGGCCCCGGTATCGCGTCGCACTCGAGCGCGGTTGACAGAGGGCTGCTTCCATAGGGGAGATATTCATGACCGTTTATGCATCCGCGCGGCAAACCTTGCTCGCCAGCGTTTTTGTCGGTGCCTGCGTCGTCGGTGCCGTTGCCCAGCAAGCCAGTCCGACACCCGTCACATCGCCGCCCACCGCTGCGGCTCCCGCTGCAACACCGGCTCCTGCACCCGCACCACAGGCCGCCGCGCCTGCGCCGGCAGCGCCCGCGCTGCCGCCGGGATCGCCGCTGATCGGCCGTCCCGATGGCGCCGCTGCCGCCAAGCTCGCACCGGTCGCGCCGCCACCAATTCCATCGGCGCCGGACAAGCTCCCGACCGCCAAGCTGAAAGTACCGGCCGGCTTCAATATCGAAGTCTATGCTGCGGGCATGGCCAATGCGCGCTCGATGCGCGAAGGCGACAAGGGCACCGTGTTCGTCGGCTCGCGCCTGGTCGACAAGGTTTATGCCGTCAGCAATCAGGACGGCAAACGCCAGGTGAAGGTGCTGGCCTCGGGCCTCTATCGCCCCAACGGTCTCGCTTTCAAGGACGGCACGCTCTACATCGCGGAACTGTCGAAGATCTCCAAGATCGACAAGGTGGAGGACAATCTCGACAATCCGCCCAAGCCCACCATGATCTACGACAAGCTGCCGAAGGACGAAGCCCATGGCTGGAAGTTCATCGGCATCGGTCCCGACAACAAGCTCTATGTCCCGGTCGGCCAGCCCGGCAACAATGTGCTGCATGACGCCGATCACGGGCAGATCCGGCGCATGAATCTCGATGGCTCCGGTGCCGAGATTTATGTGAAGGGCATGCGCAACACCGTCGGCTTCGACTGGCATCCGACCACCAAGCAGATGTACTTCACCGACAATGGTCGCGACTGGATGTCCGAGGCGGTGCCGGAGGACGAGCTCAACCGTGTCAGCAAGGCCGGCGAGGATTTCGGCGCGCCGTATTGTCTGCAGGGCAATATTCTCGATCCGGAATTCGGCTGGGGCAAGTCATGCGCCGACTACACCGCACCGGTCGGGCTGCTCGGGGCTCACACCGCCGCACTCGGCATGCGCTTCTACACCGGCAAGATGTTTCCGGCGGCCTACAAGGACACGATCTTCATCGCGCGTCACGGATCGTGGAACAAGTCGCAGAAGCTCGGCGGCGACGTCGTGGTCGCGAAGCTGAACAAGGATGGCACCGTGAAATCGGTCGAGCCGTTCCTGACCGGCTTCCTCGAAGACAACAAGTATGTCGGTCGTCCCGTCGACGTGCTGCAGATGAAGGATGGCTCGCTGCTGGTGTCCGACGACTGGAACGGCGCGATCTACCGCATCACCTATGGCAAGCAGAAGGTGGCGGATAAGAAGTAGCTCGTTCTGAACCTCTCCCCGCTCGCGGGATTCTTGCTTACCTCTCCCCGCTTGCGGGGAGAGGTCGCCTGTAACATGCGAAGCATGTGGAAGGCGGGTGAGGGGGACTCTCCACGTGCTCCGAGCCCGCGGAGAGCCCCCTCATCCTGACCTTCTCCCCGCAGGCGGGGAGAAGGAATTCGGCCGTCGCTTGTTTCTGCTGTCTCACTTCCCAGAAAGTTCAATGTCCGATGCGTCGGTTTGCAATCATCGTAGCTCTTCTTCTGTCGTCATCTCCGCTCGCCGCCGCCGAACCCATCGCTGAACGTGCCGCGCCGTGCCTCGTTTGTCATGGCGAGAAGGGCACCTCGGAGATCGAGAACACGCCGTCGCTCGGTGCCCAGCAGCCGGCCTATACGCTGATCCAGCTCTATATGTTTCGCGACAAGCTGCGCATCTTCGAGCCGATGAACGAGATGGCGAAAGGTCTCACCGACGACGATCTGCGCATCTTCTCCGACTACATCGCGACTTCGCGACAATATCCCGCGCATCGCCAATCAGCGTGAGGACTATCTCGCCAAGACCATGCGCGAATACAAGGACAACAGCCGCCATGGCTATGATGCCACCATGGCCGATGTGATGCAGGGTATCACGGACGCGCAGATCGTGGAGCTGGCGTATTTTCTGGCGCGGGTGAAATGACGCCGCACCATGCAGATGTGATGTGCGGGCAAAGCTCGTGCATCGAGATGCTTTTGGGAAAGCTCGGCATTGTCATTGCCCGACTTGATCGGGCAATCCAGTAGACACTGCTATTGGTGAGAGAGCCGCACGGCCAGTGTTTGCTGGATCGCCGCTTGCGCGGGCGACAACAGAAAGTGAGTTTGTTGCTAATTTGTTCTTGACAAAATTCCCATCCGCGTCATGATCCGTCTCGTCTTGGTCGCGAGGGGATGCTTCTCGAGGGCGTCTTTGGAAGTAGAACAAGATGTGGTGCCCGCGGTCTGCCTCGCAAGCAGAACTCGGGAGGCCGGGGGTCACCGTCGCTCCCCATTACGAGGGAGAGCCGATAGTTCGGCTGCGACGGCACAGGTGAATGGCGGAGGATCCGTCGGGATCAACGGGACCGAACCCTTGCTCAGCGAGGCCGTAGGGAACTTGCCGGTGCCAGACAGAACGGTCCTCCAGCCATAAGTCCCGCGGTGGCACGCCGTCAGGCGTTGCGCAGTTGCGGTCTTGCTGGCGTTCCAGCAGGGCGGGCTGCGACAAGTCCACTTATTCGCGCTTGCGGCGTGCCCGCATTTGGCATTCACGGCACATGCTGCGATAAACCGCACCGCAAATACGGGAGCACTGCATGAAAGATCTCTGGCGTCTGTCGGCCTCTGAACTCGCGCACCTGATCAAACATCGCGAGGTCTCTGCAAGGGAAGCGGCGCAGTCCGGTCTTGACAGGCTCGATGCCGCGAATCCCGCCATCAATGCCGTGGTCGATCATCGCCCCGAAGAGGTTATGGCGCAGGCCGATGCCGTCGATGCGGCACTCGCGCGCGGCCTCGATGTCGGCCCGCTTGCCGGCGTGCCGGTCACCGTGAAGGTGAATATCGACTACAACGGCTATGCGACGTCGAACGGCGTCAAGATCCAGAACGAGATCATCGCCACCAGCAACAGCCCGGTGATCGACAATCTCATCAAGGCCGGCGCCGTGATTCTCGGCCGCACCAATTGCCCGGCCTTCTCGTATCGCTGGTTCACCACCAACCAACTCTATGGCGACACCAAGAATCCGCGCGATCCGTCGCTGACGCCGGGCGGTTCGTCGGGCGGCGCAGGTGCGTCGGTCGCGGCCGGCATCGGGCACATCGCGCATGGCACCGATATCGCCGGCTCGATCCGCTATCCCGCTTATGCCTGCGGCGTGCATGGATTGCGTCCCACCGTCGGTCGCATCGCTGCTTACAATCAGGCGCTGCCCGAGCGCATCATTTCCGGCCAGATCACCGCCGTGTCCGGTCCGCTCGCGCGCACCATCGCCGATATTCGTCTCGGCCTCGAAGCGATGGCGCAGCCTGACGCGCGCGATCCCTGGTATGTGCCGGTGCCCTTGATCGGCGCGCCGCGCGAGAAGCGCGTTGCCATGTGCCTGCGGCCGGACGGGCTTGAGATCAGCAAAGCCGTGGAAAGCGCCGTGCGCGATGCCGGCAAGCGGCTGCAGCGGGCAGGCTGGATCGTCGAGGAAGTCGAGAACACCCCGGCGCTGCGTGAAGCCGCGGCACTGCAGACGACCATCTGGTTCGGCGACGGCTATCAAGGCATGCTCGATGCTGCCGAACGCGAAGGCGATCCCGCAGCACTGGTGTGTTTGCGCGGGCAAAAGGACAAGCTCAAGGATTTCGACAAAGGCGGGCTGTCGCGCGCGCTGGTGCGCCGCTCCACCTTCGTGCGCGACTGGGAGCTGTTCCTGCAGCGCTATGCGGTGGTGTTGATGCCGATGTCCGGCGAACTGCCATTCCCGGACAATCTCGACATGGAAGGCGAAGAGGGCTTTGCGCGCGTGTGGGCCGCACAGATGCCGCAGATCGGGATTCCCTTCATGGGCCTGCCGGCGCTGTCGGTCGCCACCGGCTTGGTCGGTCGCACGCCGACCGGCGTGCAAATCGTGGCCGGCCGTTATCGCGAGGATCTCTGCCTTGCGGCCGGCGAAGCCATCGAGGCCGGCGGCACGCCGCCGATGCCTTGCGATCCCATCACTGCGTGAGGCCAAGATGAGCAGCATCTACGATTTCACCGCCGACTCGCTGAAAGGCGATCCGGTTTCACTCAAGGATTTCGAAGGCCAGGTGCTGTTGGTGGTGAACACCGCCAGCGCCTGTGGTTTCACGCCGCAATATGACGGCCTCGAAAAGCTGCAACAGGATTATCGCGCGCGCGGTTTTGCGGTGCTCGGTTTTCCCTGCAACCAGTTTGGCGGCCAGGAGCCAGGAACTGGCGACGAGATCGCGGGGTTCTGCAAGAACACCTATGACGTCTCGTTTCCGATGTTCGCCAAGATCGACGTCAACGGCGCGTTGGCCCACCCATTGTATAATTTCCTCAAATCTGAGAAATCGGGCCTGCTGGGATCGGCGATCAAATGGAATTTCACCAAGTTCCTGATCGATCGGTCCGGCCGCGTGGTCGATCGCTTTTCGCCGACCACCAAACCCGAAGCCCTGCGCGACAAGATCGAGGCCCTGCTATGACCGAGAACACCACCAAGCCCGCCATCCCGGACCATCTCTCGGTGGATCCGCGCAGCCCGCATTACAATGAGGCTGTACTGCAGTTCGATGTCGGCATTCGCTTCAAGGGCGCCGAGAAAAGCAATGTCGAGGAATATTGCATCAGTGAAGGCTGGGTGCGGGTCCCCGCCGGTGCCGCCAAGGACCGCCACGGCAATCCCTTGCTGATCAAGCTATCCGGCGAAGTCGAGGCCTATTACCGCGATTGATTGATTGCGGTGCAGCACGATTGGCTAGCAAAAAGGCGCTGCCCGGCTAAATTTGAAGCTTAAAATAATTGCCGTTTCTGGTTATGCTCGCCATGTTGGGACGACCAAAGAAGGACCGGCAATGACAGTGGCCACGCTGCGCCCGAACGCTCAAGCCAGGCTGGAGACGATCCGTCAGCCCGCGCAGGCGATGATCGAGATTGATCACGTCTCGCAGCGCTTCGAGACGTCGGGTCGCCAGAGCCATCTCGCGCTGTCCGATATCAATCTCTCCATCGAAGACGGCGCGTTCGTATCGATCCTCGGACCTTCGGGCTGCGGCAAATCCACCTTGCTCTATATCGTCGGCGGCTTCGTCAAGCCGACCGAGGGCAGCGTGAAAGTCAAAGGCAAGGCGATCACAGGTCCTGGTCCTGATCGCGGTCCGGTGTTTCAGGAATTCGCGCTGTTTCCGTGGAAGACCGTGCTCGGCAATGTCATGTACGGCATGCTGCAGCAGGGCATGAAAAAATCCGAAGCCGAGATGCGCGGCCACAAGCTGCTCGAGATGGTCGGTCTCAAGGGCTATGATAAATTCTATCCGAAAGAACTCTCCGGCGGCATGAAACAGCGCGTCGCCATCGCGCGCACGCTGGCTTACGATCCTGCCGTGCTGTTGATGGATGAGCCGTTCGGCGCGCTCGATGCGCATACGCGCACGCGGCTGCAGAACGATCTGCTCGACATCTGGGATACCCAGCGCAAGACGGTGCTGTTCGTCACGCACTCCGTCGAAGAGGCCGTCTATCTATCGGACAAGGTGATCGTGATGTCGCGCTCGCCGGGCTCGATCAAGGAGATCGTCGACATCGATCTGCCGCGCCCGCGCAAGCGCGCGGATCTTTTGCTCGATGCGCGGTTTCAGAAATACATCGTCGATATCGAGAAGATGATCGACGACGGCCAGGACGCTCACTGATGTCGCCGCGCCGCATCCTGAACGCGCTGTCGCCGCTGTTCGCCTGCATCGGCCTGCTTTGCGTGTGGCAACTGGCGTCGATGCGACTGGGGACCGAGAGCTTCCCAACCGCGATCGAGACGCTGAAGGTGGTGCCGTCGATCCTCACCGACAAGGAATCGATCCGCAACATTCTCGATTCCATGCGCCGCATGGCGATCGGCTTGACGCTCGCCGTGCTGTTCGCGATTCCGCTCGGCCTGATGATGGGCCGCGTCAAGGCGGTGGCGAATTTCTTCAATCCGCTGATGATGATCATCTATCCCGTGCCCAAAGCAGCGCTGATGCCGATCATCATGCTGTGGCTCGGTGTCGGCGACGTCTCCAAGACGCTGGTGATCTTTCTCGGCGTTTCGCTGCCGATCATCTATCATTCGTTTCAGGGCGGCAAAGCCGTCGAAGAAAAGATGCTGTGGTCGGGGGCTGCGATGGGCATGTCGGCGCCGTCGCGCATGCTGCGGATCGTGCTGCCCGCCGCATTGCCGGAAATTCTCACCGGCTGCCGCACGGGTCTGGTGCTGGCGCTGATCACCATGATCACCTCGGAGATGATCGCGCGCCAGTCCGGCGCCGGCAACATCCTCTTCAATGCGCTCGACATGGCGCAATACGATACGGTGTTTGCCATGATCCTGATCGTCGGCCTCATGGGCATCATCTTCGATGCGATATTCGAACGCGTTCGTCTGTGGCTGGTGCGTTGGTCGCAGCCGCGCGACGACATGCCCTTGAGCTTCACGTAAGGAGCCGGTCATGAGCGAACGCCTCAACGCATTCCTGGTCGGCCTCATCCCCATCGCGCTGTTCCTGGCGCTGTGGCAGTCGCTGATCTCATTCGGCTATGCGCCAACCAATCTGTTGCCACCGCCCGGCGCAGTTTTCGGTCGCCTGGCGACGCAGTTCTTCACCGCCGATTTCCTGCATGATCTCGCTGCGACCTTGATCCGCCTGTTTGCCGGCTTCGGTATCGCCGTGGTGCTCGGCGTGTTGATCGGCCTTGCTGCCGCCGTGAACCCTGCGATCAACGCAGTGGTGAAGCCATTGGTGCGCGTGCTGGCGCCGATTCCGAAAGTCGCACTTTATCCCGCGCTGCTGCTGATCCTCGGCTTCGACCACGCCTCGAAGATCACGCTGGTCACCGCCGACGCGTTGTTCCCGATCCTGCTCTCGACCTATTACGGCGCGTCCATGGTCGAGCAGAAGCTGATCTGGTCGGCGCAGGCCGCGGGCACGCCGCGCTGGCAGATCCTGTTCAAGGTGGTGCTGCCGGCTGCGATGCCTTCGATCCTCACCGGCTGCCGCATCGGCTTGGTGATCTCCTGCATCGTGGTGTTCCTGGCCCGCCGCGCTTTGCGCGGCTCCTCAGGATGAGGAAGTGTGTTGCTCGCAGAAATGTAGGGTGGGCAAAGCGCAGCGTGCCCACCACAAATTCTCGATGCAGACAATGGTGGGCACGCTGCGCTTTGCCCACCCTACATTCCACATTCAAAGTACAGGCGGCTTCTGCAGCTGAAAATGCTTCAGCAGATCCACGAATGCCGACAATCTTCCCTCGCGATAGGCATCGATATCGAGCCCCTCGTAATTGAGGAAGCCTTCGCCGGTACGCAGGCCGATCTTTCCCTCGGCCATGTTGCGCCCGATGATGTCAGGCGCGGCGTAGCGATCGTTGTTCAGCGCCCCAGTGAGATACTTGCTGGCATAGTGCAGAATATCGCCGCCGCCCCAATCGATGAATTCGAGCAGGCCGAGCACCGCAAAGCGAAAGCCGAAGCCGTATTTGATGGCCTTGTCGAGGTCCTCCGGCGAGGCAACGCCTTCCTCGACCATGCGCGCGGCCTCGTTCATCGCCAGCGCCTGGATGCGTGGGACGATATAGCCAGGCGAAGCAGCGCACACGACCGGCACTTTTCCGATGCCTTCGAGCAATTCTTTCACGCGCGCCGTGATCGCCGGATCGGTGGTCGCGCCCGGCGAGACTTCGACCAGCGGCACGAGATACGCTGGATTGAGCCAATGTGCATTGAGGAAGCGCTCGGGCTTTTCGATCGCGCTGGAAAGATCGTCGACGAGAATGGTCGAGGTCGTGGATGCGATGATCGGATCAGGTCCCGCCAGCTTCGACGCCCGCGCCAGCGCTTCGCGCTTTTGGTCGAGCACTTCCGGTACGCCCTCGAAGATGATCGACGAGCTGCTCAGCGCTGCGCCGGCATCGGCTTCCGGCACGACGCGGACGCGTGACACCAGCGTCTCGATATCCGTATCCTTCAGCAGGCCGAACCGCGCCATGCTCGCAAAGGTTTTTCGCACCTCGCCGATGGCCTCCAACTCCAGCGCCCCAAATTTATCGGCATCGCGCGGCTTGAAGTCGACGATGGCGACGGCGTGGCCGGCATAGGCAAAGGCCACGGCAATGCCGCGGCCCATGCGACCTGCACCGAGGCAGGCGATCGGCGGTCGCGCGCTCATGCCGGATAACCTTCGCGCAGCAGCGTCTGCAGGGCGTTACGGTCGAGATCGCCGAAGCCGAGCGCGGCTAGCGTGCGGCCACCTTGCAGGAAATTCTCGCCGCAGATGGCGCCGCCGATGGCGAGGAAAGCTTTCACCAGCGGTGTCTCGACGCCGGCGAGTTGCGCGCAGGACAGAAAGAACGAGAGGCCGGTGCGCAGGTCCTCGCGCATATAACGATGCTCGGTCAGCACGATGTTTTCGCGCCAGTCGCCTGAGTCAGTGAGGCGATCATGCGAGCCGCGGCCATACATCCATTCCTCGCCTTCCTTGGCATAGTGATGCGCGAGCGGGAAATGCGGACCGTGATAGCCGAGCGCCTCGCGGATCGCGATGCGCTCGCCATCGAGCTGGTCGGTGACGCGGCGGATCGACACCTGCGTGCCTTCCTTATGGATGTCCCATGTGGGAAAATGCTCGAGCGGCCCGGCATTCATCACGATCAGCGGCGCATGGATGATCGGGCCGGCATTCATCAACGCGCCCGACAGCGCATCGCCGCACGGTTCGATTACGCCGGGAAACGCCTTGTCGATCACCTGGCAGGCGTGGTCCGACAGCGACAGCGGAAATACGCCGGTCGGCAGCCGCTTGGCGCGGATGGTGATGGCGACCTCGAACGGTCCATGCTTGCGCGCCAGCCATGGCAACGTGCCGGTCTCGGCAAAGGCGACCTTCG
>SDZE01000355.1 GCA_004173095.1 Bradyrhizobiaceae bacterium | reverse complement strand
GTGTTCATGTATGAGTTCGGCGATCTCTACATCACCAATGTCGGCCAGGCGCGCACAGACGTCGCTTATCCCATGCGCAAGTGGATCGATGCCGGCCTGCATCCGGCGGCAAGCTCGGATGCGCCGGTCTCCACCACCGATCCGTTCAAGAACCTGTTCACGATGACGACGCGGATGTCGAACCGGCACACGGTGCTGGGCGAGAGCCAGAGGCTATCGATGGCGGAGGCGATCCACGCCTATACCTATTTCGGCGCCTACACGCAGTTTGCCGAGACCACCATGGGCCGGCTGGTGCCGGGCCAGCTCGCGGATATTGCGGTGCTGAGCCATGACGTGTTCTCGGTGGCATCCGAGGTTGTAGAGACCGATACACGCTGCGATCTCACAATCCTCGGCGGCGAGGTGGTGTACGATCGATTGGGCCAGGTGGCGCAGGCGGCGGAATAACGCTGTCCTCATGGTGAGGAGCGGCCACTTGGCCGCGTCTCGAACCATGAGTTCGGCGTGTGCGGCCATCCTTCGAGACGCGGCCTTTGGCCGCTCCTCAGGATAAGGACGGAGTGGGGTGACGGATGTGTTTTCCTACCGCAAGCGCTGTGCAAATCTGCGCAGCGTGTTCTTGAGCGGCTTGCTGTGGTGATACACGGCCGTCAGCAACGCGCCCGCGGGCGAGCGCGCGACGCTGAAATTGTCGAGCAGGACTTCATCAACGCGAAACAGCGACTTGTAGCCGGTATTGCCGAGACCGAAGTCGAGCCGGTGCAGGCCGGCATCGAAGCGCATCTTGATGGTGCGATACAACAGCTGCATGCCGAGCGAATACTTCGCCAGCCGCTCGGTATCGACGCCGATCAAAACGGCATGGAACTGCTGCTCGTAAGCGACACCGAACAGCACCGCGACCGGTTCGCCGTTGAGCGTGCTGACATAGGTGATCGCCTCTCCGGTCGCCGCACCAGCGATGGCATAGTTGCGGTAAAAATCGACGAAGACGGGATTGGCGAGCAAATCTGATTTGAAGCGATCCTTTCGCGCGCGCACAAGAAAATCAAAAGCGGCGCGGATCTCGGCTTCAGATTGCGCGATGCGATGTTCGTAGGGGCCGAAATCGCGCTCGACCTGGCGATTGAGACGGCCCAGCTCCTTGGAGAATTTCCGGTTCAGCGTCTTGCGTTGCCAGAATTCGAAATCGTCGCCGGTCTCGGCGTGATAGGCGGCATTTTCGCCGACGCTCGACGTCACGCCATCGAACAGCCGGCGGACATCGAAGCCGTCGCGGCGAACCTTGCGATACAGCAAAGCGCCGGCCCCCTTCAGCAGTGCGGCAAAGCGGCGACGGACCACCGCATTGTTCGCCAGCGCGTCCAGCACGTGGTCTTCGCCGACGATCGCATTGGCGTCACAGACGCCGAAGTCCGCGGGCTGCATCACCGTGATCGGACCGAGCTTCTGGACCACCAGCGGCAGCACCGCCAACAGGCTGCCATCGATGCGATCGCGCACCGTGATCGTATGCTGTTGCGCACCGAGCGCCGGCGCGAGGTCGCGGTGGATGGCGGCCTGCCACAGCGGCGACTGAAACGCGGTGATGTCGGACCGGGCGAACAGCGCACGATATTCAACTGACAAGAAATCGAAGCCGCGCTCGACATCGATGACGGCGCCGTCCACGTTCGCTGCGCTGCTGGCGACCCGCATGTCCATGGGATCTAGACCGCGACCCGGCCGTCGCTGCTGCTCGGATCGAGGCGGAAGTTGCGCGTCTTCACCACGTCGCCCTCGATCTGCTTGCCCATCTTCTTCCACAGCAGCGCTGACGCCGCCTTCGGGTAGACGTGGATGCCGTGATCACGGGTCGATGTGTTGTTGAGGCCGAGGGTCCGGCGCAGCACGCCATTGCCGTAATGCACGGCGTAGGCATTCCAGATCGGCTTGGTCCAGTGCTCCATGGTCACGGAGATGTTCAGGCAATCGTGATTCTCGACCTTGTGCGGCGCATAGAGCGGCCAGGTGATCATCTCGCCCGGATGCAGATCGATGACCTGGGCGTGTTCGTCGAACCAGCCGCGATACGGCATGTCCTCGGTGGTCTCGCGCAGCAGGATCTTCTCGATATTCTTCGGCGGCATGAAGATGTCCGAACGCGGATACAGGAACACGCGTTTGATGCCCTCGATCTGCCACAGCGACTGACCCTGGATGTCGGCGTGATACGGCACCTTGCAGTTCGGCGACGAGATCAGGATGCCGAGGTTGCGCTTGAAGGTCTTCATGCCATCCATGCGGTCGTCGAACTCGTCGAAGATCTTGTCGAGCAGATCGCGATATTCCGGTGCCCACTCCATCACGCGGCGGATGTTCATCCAGATGCGGCCCTTTTCGATCGCCGCGATGGCGTCGATGCCGGAGGTGTTACCGAGCTCACCATAAACGCGGCGATGCTGCTCACCTTCGAAGCTGACGGATTCGATGCCGAGCTCCTTGGCGGGACACCGCTCGATCACCTTGCCGAGCGCCTCGCGCGTGAACAGGCCGGTGTCCTTCAGGCGATGCTGCAGCTTGATGACATGCACGCCGAACAGGTCTTTGTGATGCGGCTGCCAATCGGCAATGATCTTATCGAAATTCTCGCGCGACTGACATCGCGCGAACATGACATGCGATATCAAGGTTAAAACCCGATCCTTACGCTGCCGCCATGCGCGCTAACAAAACCTGTCCTCGGGCGTTAGGATTTGAATAAATAGGGAAAGATCTTCGGCTGGATGCGTGCGCCGTCGATGAGTTCGAGCCGATCATTGCGATTGAGCGTATGCAGCTTGCGGCCGGGCCACTCTGCCGATGGCGCCACATGGTAGCGACGGACCTGCTCGAACCGGGTGGGCGACAGCTCAACGACTTCGACCAGCGCCACGGCGGCGCCATAGCCGGCGCTGCAATCCTGAACCGGTCGCCACAGGCGGCCGTCGTCCTTGACGAAATGGCCGGCTGGGCGCGCATTGGCACGGTCGATCAGCACCGGGTTCTGCGCATGCGGATACCACGGCCCCAACATGTCATCCGCATAATAGATCGACAGCGTATCGGAATAACCACCGGTGCCCTCGCGGGTGGCGCCGAATAGATAGTAGCGCCCGTCATGGCGCACGATGGTGGCATCGCCGAGCTCGACGCCCGAGAACAAGGTGGCATGGCGCTCCCACTGATCCGGAAAGCGCTTGCAGCGATACGCAACGACCTGCTTGGCGGCTGAGCTCTCCGGAATCATCCAGAGTTCGCCCTCGTCCTCGAACAGAAACGGGTAGGAGAGATGAAACGGCTCCTCAAGCACCGTGACAATCTCGCCGACCGGGCCGTGCTCGTCGAATTCGATCGCGGAGATGACGCCTTTGCCGACCCGGTGATCGAGCTCTTCGAAGAACACCGCCGTGCGGCCCTGCCATGTGACGGCAAACGGATCTGCCGCAAAGCGGTGCGGCCGCTCCTTCAGGCGTTGCCAAGGCACGCCGGTGAGATCATGCGTCTGCCAGACGCCGGCATCGTCGGTGAAGCGCCAGCCGATATGCCATTGCGGCGCATAGCAGACCCAGC
This sequence comes from Bradyrhizobiaceae bacterium, assembly GCA_004173095.1. GTDB lineage: Bacteria > Pseudomonadota > Alphaproteobacteria > Rhizobiales > Xanthobacteraceae > Tardiphaga. Next base: position 3,684 of record SDZE01000355.1, on the reverse strand, counting down.
GATAAGCCTTGCGCAGCAGGTGTTCGACGAGTCCGAACACCACGGTGTGCGGCGCCGCGCGGATGTCACGGCGCGCAGCCTGCGGCGCGATGTGGTTCGGCGGCCGCGGTGTCGCTTTCAGATTGGCCACGACCAGCGTCATCGTGCGCGCCATCAACGAGGCCAGTGCACCACCAAGGCCGAGCGCAGTTTCCATCGAGGGATGGCCGCGGTCGATGATCTCGCCGGAAATCTCATCGCGCAGCTCGATCACCGGCATGTCGCCGGCGAGCAGTGCCGTCACCGCAGCAAGCTCGCCCGCCTCGCCGTTATAGAGCGGACGAAGATAGACCAGGGCCGCCGTCGCCCGCGCCGGTGCGTCGGTGAAATCGATCACCGTATCCGTTCGGGACGACGAGCTAGGCGTCAGTGACGTACGGCTGACGCGATCGGCACCGCTGCTCTCGCCACCATGCAGCACGGTTTTTTCGATGGCGAAAAGCCAATCCAGGCAATGCGGTGCGGAACTCGCCCCCTCGGACCAGCGCACATGCGTTTCGCAACCGGCCGACCGCAGTGCGCGGACCGCATCTGCGATCCACGCCCGCGGGCGCTTCGGATCGCAACGCAGTTCAACGATCATGGCTGACGCCCATGTGGTGCGACGGGCGCGAGCAGTTCGCCCAGCAATCGCTCATATTCATCGACCATGCGCGCGATCGAGTAACGGTCGCGCAGACCATTCCCGGTAGCGACGAGATGGGCACGCAGCGCTGCATCATCCAGCGTGCGTGCAATGGCATCCGAGAACGCGCCGTCATCTGTGGTATCGACGAACAGTGCTGCCGGCTTGCTATCGACCGCGAGCACTTCGCGAAGCACGGGCAGATCGTTGGCGACGACGGGCACGCCGGCACTGGCGGCTTCCACGGCCGCGAGGCCGAATGTCTCTGCTTGGGATGGGAACACGAAAACATCGAGTGCCGCCAGAAAATCGCCGATCCGTTCGGGCGGCATCTCTCCCACGAAGTATACTCTATTACCTAAATTTTTCTCAACGACTAGTTGTCGCAGCGATGTTTCCTCCGGTCCCTGACCGGCAAGAGCGAGACACCAATCGGGGTGGCTCGCGAGCGTTCGGATCGCGGCATCGAGCCGCTTGCCTGCATTCAGTCGCGCAACGGAGCCGAGCAGTGGAACCTGCTGCGGCAGGCCGAAGGCGGCGCGCGCCTGTTGCCGGGTGAGATCCGATGTCTTGATATCGAAACCATGCGGAACATAACGCAGGCGTTTGCTGTAGCGGCGCGGATAGCGCGCATAATCCGCGAGCATTCCTTCCGAATTCACGGTGATGAGTTTGAAAGCGCCGAGCATGCCGAGTGCGAGATCAGCGGCGCGCACCAGCGGATTCACCAGCGTCCGCGCCGAAACCTGGTTGGCGATAACGGGTGCGGAACTGGCAAGACGGGCGGCGACGCCGCCGACCGTGTTGCCGTAGTGCTGAAAGGTGAGGATCGCATCCGCCCGTGCGGCGCGGATTTCACCCAGCAACTGCGCCGGGAACTTGAATACTCCCGCGAGGCCTCGCGGACGATCGACGCTGCAATAACGCGTGTTGGGCGGCGCGTCGAAGCTCGCCGACTTGCGATAGAAGAAGAGATGGCTGACGTCGTAGCCGCGGGCAGCCAGCCCGGCGCCGACCAGGCGCGAAATCTCCTGCGCTCCGGCATTTTCGCCCTGGGTCTGGATGATCAGGATGCGGGGTGAAGTCATCGGTCAGGATGTCGGCGACGCCGCCGCCGGCGGCAGCGTCGGCGGCAAGGTTGAGCTGGATTTGCGAAACAAGAACAGCACCGAAGGATCGAGCCCGAGCCAGCGCCGGCACAACACGTTCAACACGATGGTGACGACGGCAAGGCTAGAGGACGCCGCGAGCGCAGCACCCCACAGGCCGAACAGTGGAATGAAGATCGCAAAGCCGATGAAGCGCAGCACGATGTTCGACGCCACGATGAACGGATAGCGCCGCTCCTGCCCGGCGATCTGTAGCACCGAAGGCGCCGGGCCGCCCGCGGCATAGAATGCGGTGCCGAGCGCCAGCGTGATCAGCGTCCATTTCTGCGCGACGTAATCCGGCCCGAACAGCGCCAGGATCTTGTCGGCGCCGAGCAGCAGCAGCGCGAGGCCGACCGCGATGCAGAGCAGCATCATCTCGGCCATCAGCTTCAGCATCTTGTTCAGTTCGACCGTGTTGCCAGCGAAATACAGGGCGGGAATCCGGCGCGTGGAAATATTGTGCAAGGCGCCGAGCGGCACTGCGAACATATTGGCGACGCGCGACGCGACGAAATAGGCGCCGGCCGACACCGGATCGAGGAACCAGTAGACGATCACCACATCGAAAAACTGGTTGATGGTCTCCAGGATCGACGACGCCCAGAAACCGGACGAGGCCTTGATCCAGTGCGGCACATGCCAGCGTGGGCGGGCCCGCAACACCTCGCGCGGCAAGCGGCGCAGGATGGCCGTGACCTGAATGCCAATGGCCAACGCGACGCCGATCGAACACAGCAGGAAGAATTCGTGGATCTCGATGATCGTGTGGCTGACGATCAGCGCGATCATGACGGCGACGACCAGGCTGCGCCAGAAGAAATCGCGCAGCCCCTCCGCCAGCATCACGCTGATGGTGGAGCGGCCGATATGACTGGACAGCGAGATCGACGAGCTGGCGATCAGGAACAGCCCGGTGGCAACCATCAGGCGCGGTGGCTCGCCCAGTGCGACCACGCCGATGCCACCGATGAGCAGCGCCAGCAACAGCGGCACCAGCGCAACGATGCCGACGGAGAACAGCAGTGCGCCTTTCGCGAGCGCAGGCTCCTCCGCAACGGCATATTCGTTGAGCGAGCGCAGGATGAACATCTCCTGCCCGAGCATCGCCGCCACGCTGCCCATCTGGCAAACGCACAGCCACATGGCGAGATGGCCGAAATCAGTCGGCGACAGCACCCGCGCCGCCAGCGAATACATGGCGAATGAGACGACGGCACCGCCGAACTGCAGAGCAATCGTCAAAACCACGCCCTGGTTCAAGTGGCGATCGAGCAGCGCGGCGAGCTGGCCTCTGGCTTTATGGATGGCGGGCACAATCATCTGAGCGGCAATGTCGGAGCAAATCTCAATCCGGGAAGCTGTAGCACGAAGCCGCCCGGCTTTTCATCGAGCGCAGCGCGGATCGGCGCGCGGCGTTCAACCGGTCGGCCCCTGCTTCTTCAGCAGCAGGAACAGCGCGAACGGATTGGTCTTGAGATAGCGCCAACCGAGCCGCCGCGGCTCCCGCACCATGCGCCACAGCCATTCGAGGCCGGCGGACTGCATCCAGACCGGGGCGCGCTTTTTCATGCCGGAGACGAAATCGAACAGGCCACCGGAGGTCTTGATGACGCCGACGGATGTGAGGCGATGGCGATGACGGACAATGAAGCGCTGCTCGCGCGGCACGCCCATCGAGATCCACAGGATGTCAGGCTGCAGCGCGCAGATCTCGGCACAAACAGCGATTTCATCCGCCTCATCGCGGAAGAAGCCATGCCGACGGCCGGCGATCTTGATATCGGGATAGCGCGCCTTGACGGCGGCCACAGCGCCGGCATTCGAGGCTTCGGTGGCGCCGAGCAGATACATGCTGGCGCCGCGCGCGGC
>SDZE01000507.1 GCA_004173095.1 Bradyrhizobiaceae bacterium | reverse complement strand
GTGGAAGTAAATCGCGGTGTAGCTCTTTATGCCGCCTAGCATTCCTACAGCCAGACCCGCCAGAACGACGGAATTGACTGTGGGAGAATGCGCACCCTTATCAAGGAACAGCAAGGCTTTTGTCCGAGGTTCAACTTCGGGCGAATTGCTGGCCCCATAGGAACCCAATGAGAGGTAAGCAAGACTAGACTTGGCGGCTGTCGGAGAGTTGTCGGCCTATGCTGCTTCGAAAGGCGCGGTCGATACGTTGGTCGAGCATTTCGCCGCGGTGTTCGGATAGCAGAGCATCCGCGTCAACGCGATCGCGCTGTGCGTCATTGAGACTTGAGACTGACATGTCCAGTTTCACAAAGAGTGTGCAGTTCAGGGCGATCGTCCTGGGCATTCAGGCGAGCAAACCGATCGGGCAGCCGGAAGATTTTACGCCGGTCGCATCGCTCCTCGAGCCGGACGATGCGCGATGGATTACGGGCACGACGATAGCCGTCGATGGCGGATCCAAACTCCAGCTCGCTCGAAAGGACAACGATCATGAAACCCGAAAATCTGAGACTGTATCAATCAAACGCGTCGCCGATCTCCGCGTCGTGTCCGGATCTACCTGGCCGAAACGGGAGTTTGCGTGGCCTAGGCGCGCGTCGATCTCAGTGCAAAGTAACAACATATGTGACCATGACCACAAGGGCGTTCTTGGCCCATTAAGTTTTTTGACACTTTGCGCGGCCTGCCGGATATCGAGGCGCTCAAGGATGCCGGGCTGCTCAGTATGTGAAACTATTCACCGGTGACCTGCTACCAGAGCAACCGCTCGACGACGACGATTGACGCTTCATAACGAGTGGTTGCTAATTCGCTGCATGGCAGCGTCGCTAAGCCTGACGATGTCCAGGTTGCTTCTCCGCGCTAAGGCTTGCGGCGAGAGTTCATCATAGATGATCGCACGTTCACTGTCGCGGAGCGACGCATTCGCATCGCGCTCGAGGAGCAAATCTGGGAATGCCTGGAATAACTCGCCATCGAGCAGGACCTGCCCCTTCGCAAATTGGTCGAGAAGATCGGTCAACGATATCCACTCGACCTCGCTTCCGCACTGTGCTTCTACGTCTTTGACGACGTGCTGCAGAAAGCCGGATACGCGTTGACGGCCACACCCGCACCATGCGTGCCGTCCCTAAAATACCATTAGGGAAAGGATGCGATCGTTCAAGACGACGTCACCTATCCAGAAGCTTTCCGTCGTATTGAACGGACACAAGACGAGCGTCAGCCTTAAAGACGAATTCTGAACAGCTCTCAAAGCAGCGCATCCTCGCGACAGATGACCGTGACTGATCTCGCGTCCCCCATCGACCTCGATCGCAACACCACAAATTTATCTTCCGCACTGGACTGTACGTTCTCGCGCACTATCGTGGCAAACAGCAGACCTTCGACGATTCCGCCCCCAATGAATCTTGGCTCGCCTCGGGGAAGGTTTAGCAGATCGGACGCTGACCAGAGATCCGTTTCAGGGCTCTGAGCTTCATGGTCATGGTTTCTAATCCCACGATCGCAACCAGCCCAAGCAATTAATGAAAAGATTCTTCTTGATAAATTCTATCGTCGCAGACGGAAGCGGTTGTTCCGGCGGACCGCATACTTTCACTGTTCTAGGAGGGCGAGTATAACCGCTGCCATTTCGCAAGGCCATGCTGGAAAATGGAGCTATGTAAATCTTGCCGAAGTCCTGGGCTTCAGCACCATCTCAGGAGAGAGCGAGAATCCAACGGTGGTGCCGTTGTCGATTGCGAACCTACCGGCTAAGGAGGGCACTCATGCTGACTGACAGCCGGTTGCCGATCGATTGGCAGATGTACGGCGCGCAGAAGCGCGTCTGCTGGCATTCTTAGCTGCGCCCGACGGCACGCTGATATTCAACGATGTATTTGGTGCAGCCGTAGTCCGGCGCAGGCGGCGAGAGCGTGGCGCCTGTCGTACGCCGACGCATCCGTCAAATCAAAGCCAAGTCACCTCGGCGTCGACATTTATAACCGCTGGGGCGAGGACTACGAGATGCAGCTGCGTTGCGTGAGATCATCCGCAACGCTATCCAGCTGAGGATAGCAGCACGACGTCATTTAGCCAGCGAATACTGGGCTCTTAGATATTCTTGAATCCGCTCAAGCCGCTCAATGAAGTCAGGCTCTTTTCGGCGGGACCGTGCCGGTGTGATGATCGTCCAGTTGTGCCGTTTATCAGGCACAACGGCGAAAGGCGAATGGTGCGTCGCGATCCGGCCATTCTCTCTGAGGCGCTCAGTGATCAAATAAACGATCTCATCCGCGGTCACGGTTTTCTTTTTCATTCAGCAACTATCGCAGAGACCGTCGGTCTCGCCAAGCGCAGGAACAGACATGGCGACTAGCACCATCAATACCGGCATCGCCGGCGACCAAGCACCCTCAGCTTCGCCGAGGATCAGCTGAAGGCGATCGCGGAGCGGGTTGAGCGCTACGAAGGGGAAGAGATGACGGTCTCCGACGACACAAAGAAAATCTACGGAAATGCCAAAGGCAACGGCTACGACGTGAAAGCCCTGCGCACCATCATTCGCATGCGCAAGCAAGATGCGAATGAACGTGCCGAGCAGGGACCATTCTCGGTATGTATCTGAGCGCGAGGAATATGCTCAAACGAGTAAAAGCTGACGTGTGTGGCGAAGCCTAAAGACAAACAGCCTTGGTTCAAAATCTATCCGAAGGATTGGCGCGGCGATGCCAATTTTCGCAAGTGCTCAACTGGCGTGCAGGGTTATGGGGCCGGGATGTTATGCGTGATGCGTAGGGTTCGGGATAAAGCCATAGCGGCGAATGATCTCCAGAATGGTGAAGCGGGCGGTAGACCACCAAATGGGCCTCGCGGCACTTCGCACCGTGAACGCAACGATGGCAATGGCTGCGTTCAGGTTGCTTTGGATTTTACAACGCTTTGGCCTGGTGGTTTCGGCGAAGCCACTGGCGACGTATTGCCGGCTCAGCTGAGGATGCAGCGTGATGTCAGCCTATGAGTTCGTATCGACTTCGAAGTACCCTGGCTATCTCTTCAGCCCTGCGCTGGAGTCCAAGGGCAACCATAGGCGCCGCGGTGATCACCGGTTGCCAGCCTTCGCAATGGTCTCGTCGTATCTCTACGATGATATCTCGCTGTCCGAGATCGTGGGTAATCAGGTCAATGAGTTGGCTGGCGGATCGCAATTCCTTCGACATGCAATAGCCTTTCAGAAATTTCGAGGCGTCGCTAGGTCACCAGCTAAACGTAAACGAACGGCTGCTCCGATTTCGGAAAGAGGCACCTATTTGCTGATTTCCTGAGGTAAAATATTTAGCCTGCGATTTGCCTCGCGCGTGTTTCTGTACGCTCCATTATTATAATGAGGTCACCCAACGGGACTTTCCGCCGCGACAGACGACATCCAGCCCGCATCCGTCTTCCCGGAATGCGGTCCATTGCAAGGAAAGTGTCTCGCTGACGGTCATGCCCGATGCGTACATCGTCTCGAGAAGGGCGGCGCGGCGCATGCGGCCCGCTTTCAGGAGATCGGTTGCGCAGTCTTCATCCGCAATCGCATGCGCGGCTTCTAAGTTTGTCGTTTTTCTCGACCATTTCGCGCAAGCTAAGGCCGTTGAATTGGCGACCCACCGCGCGTTTCTTAGGGATACGTCCAAGGACATTTGCTTAGGTCTGGAGATCTGCCGGACCGTACGATTTGAGCGGCTTGTCTCCGATAATGTCGATGAAATGCGGCTACTGCTTGGTCCAGACGGTCGGCATAGCGGTTCTTGTCGCCGACCGCTTCCAACGCTTCGCGACGTCCCTGGAGGGCGGGAACCACAGCGACGCTGAGCAACGTATCAAGAGTGATTTCTGTGTTTCGGTGTTGACCTCGATGGGAGATTCTAACGGGGAATCTGGTCAGACGGAAGCTCCCGCGGTGCCATAAAGGCTCGCTCGATCGATCCGATCACCATAAGCGCCTTCGTATACGCCGAACGTTCTCCGTCCCACTCCGCGCCGTCCTTTTCGATCGCTTGGCCGATCTTCGCGAGACGATGCCGGATGGAGCGAATGGAATCTCATACAGCGCGATGCTGCGCCTTGCGATAACGAGCCTCGGCAAGTTCGTCTGGATCAATAGGACGCCCCTCGTCTTCGGCGTTATGCCAGACGCTTTGGGCAGCCAGAATACGGACGCCCGCGCTGAACTTATCTCGCCGGAGCTGACCAATTTCTTCGGCGAGGACGGCAAGTGAGTTCGTAACTGCTTTTCTGTCCGTCATTGTCATCATCAAAGTCGTGGCGTGCCCCACCAGAACACGCGCGCGGCGACGCACATCGGAGCCACTTATTGCACCCAATCGAATGCGTAAAGGAGTAGCGCCGAAGCGACTTACGAGTGGTGAAGGAATCCGGATTTGGAACGTCCATCCGGATTGACGCCGACAGAGATATCGATGCCGCCCCGTGTGTACAAAAGAGTGTACGAGATTCAGGTCGCGGGATCGAAATTCTTCAATTTTTGCACGACTTGGCGTGTGGTGGGCCCGCCAGGACTCGAACCTGGAACCAGACCGTTATGAGCGGTCGGCTCTAACCATTGAGCTACAGGCCCGCCGGCGTCCTGCGAGACGACGGTGGGCTTTGCATATAACGGGGCGGGCAGCGGGGCAATGCCGGTTGCGGCGTCTCGGGAACTTTTGCCCGCGGGTGACGTTGCCAGCCGCCGATAATGTTAAGATCTGGGGGGCTGCGATGCTGAAATGGGCTATCATTTGTCTTGTGGTTTCGCTGATCGCCGGCGGGCTCGGTCTGACCAATATTTCGTCCTTCGCCAAGAAACTGGCGATGATTTTCTTCGGACTGTTCTTCCTCGGCTTCTTGGCCTTGCTCGCCTTTGCCTATCTGGTGGTGGGCGCAGTTGCCAGCACCGATCTGCTGCCCGTCATGGTGGCTATGAGCGTCTAGGCGGCGCGGCCGCCGCGTTTTGCGTCCGGCCGCGAGGTCTCGTTCAATCCACCGAAACGCCGGCGAATTCCACCACCTTGCGCCACTTCTCCGTCTCGGCGGTGACCAGCTTGCCGAACTCCTCCGGCGTCATCGGTTTCGGCACGCCGCCTGTATCTGCGAGCCGAGCGATTAGCTTCGGATCCTTCAGCGCTTCGCCCACAGCTTTGTTCAGCGCGGCAACGATCTCCGGCGGCGTGCCCTTCGGCGCGGAGATGCCGTAGAAGCCAACCGATTCGAAGCCGGGCACGGTCTCGGCGATTGCCGGGACATCCGGCACGATGGGCCAGCGCTGCGGCGACGTCACGCCGAGCGCCCGTACCGTGCCGCCGCGGGATTGCTCCAGCGCGGTGGGCAAATTGTCGAAGATCAACTGCACTTTGTTGGAAATGATGTCCGGAAAGGCGATGGCCGAGCCGCGATAGGGAACATGGGTCATCTCGCACTTCGTCATCGCCTTGAACAACTCGGCGGACATGTGCACCGAGGTGCCATTGCCCGACGACGCATAAGAGATCTTGCCGGGATTGGCCTTGCAGTAGTCGATGAATTCCTTGATCGAGTTTGCCGGCACCGCATTGGAGACCACCATCATATTGGTCAACTGCATGATGCTGGCCACCGGCGTGGTGTCGCGCTGGAAGTCGTAAGGCAGCTTCTTGTAGAGCGATGTGGAAATCGCATTGTTCGGCGCGACGAACAGCAGCGTATAGCCATCAGGCGCTGACGCGATGGCCGCAGCGGCCGCCAGATTGCCGCCGGAGCCGGCGCGGTTCTCGACGATGAATTGCTGCCCGAAATGGTCAGACAACCACTGCGCCATGATGCGCGCGACGATATCGACGGGGCCGCCGGCGGCGAAGCCGATCAGCCATCGCACCGGACGTTCGGGATAACCAGCCGCCGACACGGGCGTGGCAATGGTGGCGAAAGCGATGATGCACAGGATCATCGCACGCAGACGCGTTAACATAGTCCCTCCCAGTGTTATGACGCATGACCGCGTTGCTATGACCGATCCGGTATGACGCAATCGGCATGGCGGCGCAGTGTCGATCGGGCTTTGCTGCCCGTTGCCATCATGCTTTCATAGAAATTCGCATTTGCCTATCTCGGGCGATGCGCTCATTTGTCATCTGGTAAGGGCGTCTCATGAAATTCGGCCTATGGATCTGCGCCGCGCTGTTGATGGGCGGGCCCGCGATGGCACAGCAGGGAGCGACGACGCCCATGGTACCGACGCCGAAGTTGCCGACGCCCATTTCACAGGCGACACTGAGCCTTGGCACCGCGACCCCGGGCGGCGGCTTCCCGCTCTATGGCGATGCGTTCGCCGCAGTGATGAATGCCGCCGATCCAACCCTCGTGCTCCAGACCAGGAACACCAAGGGTTCCACCGAAAACATCCCGCTGTTGGAAGAAGGCAGGCTCGATCTCGCTCTGGTGGCCGGCGAGCCAGCCTATGAAGCGTTCAAGGGCATCAGGCGCGCGCCGACGAAATTGAAGATCCTGACGGCGATCTATTCCAGTCCCGGCATGTTCGTGGTGCGGGCCGATAGCCCGTACAAGACCATCCGCGATCTCGTCGGCAAGCCGGTGGCATTCGGTGCCAAAGGCTCGGGGCTCGTGTTCCTGTCACGCTACGTGCTCGACGGATTGGGCCTCGACCAGGACAAGGACTTTCAGGCTGTCTATCTCGACAGCGCCGGCGAGGGGCCGGCCATGGTGCTGGACGGACGCGTGGCGGCGTTATGGGGGGCGGGGATCGGATGGCCTGGCTTCAAGGCGATGAGCGAAAGCCCCGGCGGCGCAAGGTTTATCGCGCCGGATGCAGCGGAGATCGCGCAAATCCGCGGCAAGCATAGTTTTCTCAAGCCCTTGCTGATCGGTGCGAACAGCTATCCGAACCAGCCGGTGCCGATCGCGTCGTTGGGTTCATGGAGCTATATCCTTGCGCGCGAGACGCTGCCGGACGATGTCGCCTATCGGTTGGCGAAAACGTTAGATGGCGCGGAAGCCAGTTTCGGCGCGAAGCTGCCGCAAGCTTTGGAAACGACGGCGAGCAACACGGTCGCGGCGGCGCCGGAACTGGGGATGATCCATCCCGGCGTGCTCCGATATTATCGCGAGATCGGGCTTGTGAAGTAGAAGACACATCGCGACGCAATGCTCTGCATGGCGAATGTTATTCGGCGCAAAGATCGTTCAGCAGTTTCCGGCCGGCGCGGCTCACCGGCAGCAGGGTGTCGTCATCGACACGGATGTTCTGGTGGCCTTTGCGACGGCCATTCGCCACCGCCTCGGTCGCGACACGGCGTGATACCCAGTGCGAGCGATGGATCCGCACGCCGGCGCCGTTGCCGAGCGCCTCGATGGCAGCGGTAAAATTTATCAGGATCAGGCCATCGCCGCGATCGGTTCGCACGCGCACGTAATGGTCCTCGGCACTCAAAGCGAGAATGCTGGCGTGCCGGCAATGCGCGGGAAGCTTGGCGCGGAGGTCCAGGCTGCCATGTTCCAGAGCCGGCGCGGCGTCGCGCGCGATCGCCGGGGTTCCGACGCGTTGCCGCAGCGCCCAGGCGACGCTTCCGATCAGCATGTTCAACGCCAGAACCTGCATCGTCAGTTCGGGGTAGCCGACATAGCGCAGTGATATCGGCGCCCACAGCGCCAGGCTTTGCTGGACGATCCATGCGCCGGGCGGCGCTGCGACCGCGGCAATCACCAGCACCGCCCAGAACGGCAGCGCGCCATCGAACACGAAGCGCCTGGCGGATTGCGACAGCGCATGCACCAGGCCGCCAATGACCAGCGCGACGCTGAAGAAATGCAGCAGGCGGAGCGGCAAGGGCATGCTGACATAGGTGCCGAAAGCGCCGAGCACGGCGAGCGTGCCCGCCACCGCGATCACCAAGGCAACGCTGGCGGGCAGCCACCGTCGCCGCGCCGTCGTCGATGACGGGGCGTCGGCGAATGTCATTGGCGAAAAAAGGGTCATTGGCGAAATATCCCTGCCATTCGCGAAGCGCAGTTCGACCCGCGCCGCCGCGTGCAGTTACGAGGATAGCGGTTCACACGAGGCGCTTCCATGAATTTTGCACGTCCCACATGCTCCCGCTGGTCCGCACGGCTGATGTCCTGCGCGATTCCCGCCATCCTTGGCTTCGCTCTGCTGTCGGACCCGGCACGGGCAGACGGGGTCGGCTGGCGGGCCTATGAGGTTGCGGCCACCGCCACAAACCCGCAGCCGATCCCGGTGGCGCTATTCTATCCGACCGAGGCGCCCGAGCGCCGTGTGGCGATGGGGCCCTATACGCTTCCGGTGGCACCGATGGCGCCGCCGACCGCCAAGGTGAAGGGGCTGATCATCGTCAGCCACGGCACCGGCGGTTCGGAGCTCAGCCTCAACGGCGTGGCCATAGCGCTGGCGCGGCACGGCTATCTGACGGCGGCGGTCCGCCATCCCGGCGACAATTACCTGGACAAGTCTCTGTGGACGGCGTCACCGGGCGCCATTTTAGTCGAGCGACCGCGGCAGGCGTCGCGGGTCATCGATGCGCTGCTGGCGGATCCGGATTGGCGCGACCGTATCGCGGCGGACGCCCGCGGGCCGCTGACCGGTGCGGTCGGGCATTCGGCCGGGGGCTTTACCGTGGTCGGCCTTGCCGGCGGCCAGTTCGATCTTGCGCTGATCGCGGCACATTGCCGGACCGAGCGTGCGGACGATCCGATCTTCTGCGGCATGGGCGGCGACGCGACGCCGGCGCAAGCGCCTGCGTCACTCCCTTCGGTGGCGGATCCCCGCGTCCGCGCCATCGTCGCAATGGCACCGGTCGGGGCCATGTTCACGATGGACTCGCTGCGGGCCATCGCGGTGCCGACGCTGGTCTACGCCGCTGCCAATGATCGCTGGCTGCCGCCACGCTTTCATGCCGCCCGGATTGCCAAAAACGTGCCGGGCGCCAGTTATCAGGTCATCCCCGACGCCTGGCACTTCGCGTTCATGAGCAAGGTCGGCATTCCCATTCCGACCCTGGACGGCGAGACCGACGCCGATCCGCCGGGCTTCGACCGAGCCGCGCTGCTCAGACAACTTGACGCGGACGTGCCGGCATTCTTCGATCGCAAGCTGGCGCCTGCGCCGTAGCGGCGCCCGTGCGTCTTCACTTCTTTCCCAGCGCACATGCCGGATCCACCGGCCCGAACGCATCCTCGCCGGAGATTTTTGCAAGGATCTTGTAGTAGTCCCACGGATACTTCGATTCCTCCGGCGACTTCACCTGCACCAACATCAGGTCGTGCACCATCAGCCCGTCCTCACGCAGTTTGCCGTTGCGGGCGAAGAAATCCTCGATCGGCTTCTCGCGCATTTTCGCGGCGACTTTCAGCGGGTCGTCGGTGCCGGCCTCCTTGATGGCGTTGAGGTAGACGATGGTGGAGGAATAGACGCCAGCCTGCCACATCGTCGGCATGCGCTTTGTCTTGTCGAAGAAGCGCTTCGACCAGGCACGGGTCTTGTCGTCCATGTCCCAGTAGAACGACGTCGTCAGCAGCAGTCCTTGCGCCGTCGGCAATCCCAGCGAGTCGATATCGGTGATCAGCGCCAGCAGCGCCGCCATCTGCTGGCCGCCCTGGAAGACGCCGAATTCGCCGGCAGTCTTGATTTCGTTGATGTTGTTCGGAGGGCCGCCGGCAATGCCGATGATCTTGGCCTTCGAAGCCTGCGCCTGCAGCACGAACGAGGAGAGATCGGAGGCTCCGAACGGCGGCCGCACCGAGCCGATCACCTTGCCGCCGGTCTTCGTTACCACGGCAGCGGCATCACGCTCGAGCGCGTGGCCGAAGGCAAAATCGTCGGTGATGAAGAACCAGCTATCGCCGCCGCGCTTCACCACCTCCTGCGCGGTGCCGACCGCGAGCGCGCGGGTGTCGAACACCCATTGCATCGTATAGGGCGAGCAGAACTTGCCGTGGAAATCCGCCGAGCCCGTGGAATGCGTGATGAACAGACGCTTGCGGTCATTGGCGACATTCTGCACCGCGAGGCCGACAGCGGAGACGGGCACGTCGACGATAAGATCGACCTGATCGACATCGTACCAGCGCCGCGCCAGCGAGGCGCCGACATCCGGCTTCAACTGATGATCGCCGATCATGATCGAGATCGGCTTGCCGAGCACGCTGCCGCCGAAGTCCTCGACGGCCATCTGCGCCGCCGTCACCGACCCCTGGCCGGATGGCGTCGACGCCGGACCGTTCATGTCGGTCAGCACGCCGATCTTGACGACGTCGTCGGAGACTTGCGCCGAGGCGGGGCAGGCGACGACGGCGAAAGCGAGTGCAGAGACGACGGACAGACAGGTGCCGCGCATGACAGTTCTCCCGATGGATCGCGGCACTTGCGGCCACGCTTGCCTGCGAACTTAGGTCAGCCCTCGGCGTCGAGCAATGCGATGCGCTCGGCCGCGATGAGATCTTCCGTGGTGTTGGCGTTGAAGAACGGATCGAACGGCTCGATCGGCCACGTGACTGTGGCGCAGCGACAGCGTGCCAGGAAGCGGCCGACCTGGCGGAGTTGCTCATTCACCAGCGCATCGCGCAGATTATGGCGCAACGCGACGTCCCAGAGAGCGATGACGGGATGGGTCTGCCCCGCAGACGCAGCCACCGCCAGTTCCGCATTTGCAGACGACCGTGCATCATGCAGGCGAGTAGCAAGGTCGCGCGGCAGGAACGGGCAATCACCGGGCGCGCTGAGAACCCAGCGGATGTCATGCCGATGCTCTGCCGCCCAATCGAGCCCGGCGAGAATGCCGGCAAGAGGGCCGGGAAATTCCGCGACGCTGTCGGCTATCACGGGTAGTCCGAACGAACGAAAGCGCTCCGGATCGCCATTGGCATTTAGCACGAGCGCCACGCATTGCGGCGCAATACGGTCGCTCACGTGGGCCAGCATGCTGCGTCCGGCAATGGCGCGCATGGGTTTGTCGCCACCACCCATGCGCCGTGCGAGGCCGCCAGCGAGCAGCAGGCCCAGAGTCGGCGGAGTGTCGGTCATGCTCGTCATGCCGTTTGCCTATGACATTTATTGCCGTCGGGATATAACACAGTCGAACCAACTGGATCCCCGGCGTGGCTGCGACCAAACTCGATCTCACCGGCCTCAAATGTCCGCTCCCGGCATTGATGACGCGCAAGGCCTTAAAAGCCTTGCATGTGGGCGACAGCATCGAAGTGCATTGCACCGATCCGATGACGGTGATCGATATTCCTGTGCTGGTACAGCAGACCGGCAATCGGATCGGTCACAGCGAACGCCGCGACGACGTGCTCGTTTTTGTCATCGAGAAACAGAATGCTGCGATTGCAAATGACGATCAAGCCGGTCATAGGGCACTGAAATAATTGCTAGATTCCGCCGCCTGATACTTTTTCCCTATCGACTCTAGATGCCGTCTTTGATCCTGTTCGCCGCAGCATGCGCGCGAGAATCCGTCGTCTGCACGCAGCTCGGGAATGGTTTGACGACACGATTGTTTAAATCGCAGGGCGGCTCAGAAGGGCTGACTGCAGGGGGAGAATTTCAATGACAACTGTAGGCAATGCCGGAAGTTTGTCTGGCGCGAAGCCGGGTTTGTTAGATCGCGAGCGCATCATCGCGACAGCGGGGTTCAATCGTTGGCTGGTGCCGCCCGCGGCGCTGTGCATCCATCTGTGCATCGGCATGGCCTACGGCTTCAGCGTGTTCTGGCTGCCGCTGTCGCAGGCGATCTCGAATCCTGCGTCGAAGCAGGTGTGCGATGGCATGAGCCTCGCGACGGAATTGTTCACCACCACCTGTAACTGGAAGGTCGCCAGCCTCGGCTGGATGTACACGCTGTTCTTCGTGCTGCTCGGTGTCTCCGCCGCGATCTGGGGCGGCTGGCTCGAGCGCGTCGGTCCGCGCAAGGCCGGCTTCGTCTCGGCGCTGTGCTGGTGCGGCGGTCTCGTGCTTGGTGCCATCGGCGTCTACACCCATCAGCTCTGGTTGCTGTGGATCGGTTCCGGCGTGATCGGCGGCATCGGCCTTGGCCTCGGCTACATCTCGCCGGTGTCGACGCTGGTGAAGTGGTTCCCGGATCGCCGCGGCATGGCGACCGGCATGGCCATCATGGGCTTCGGCGGCGGCGCGATGATCGGTTCGCCGCTCGCCAATCTGCTGATGAACTATTTTAAAACTCCGACCGATGTCGGCGTCTGGCAGACCTTCCTGGCGATGGGCGTGATCTATTTCGTGTTCATGACCATCGGCGCGTTCTCCTATCGCATCACGCCGCCCAACTGGCGTCCCGATGGCTGGACACCGCCGGCCACCGCCAATGCGATGATCACCACAGGTCACGTGCATCTCGACAATGCGCACAAGACCAAGCAGTTCTGGCTGATCTGGGGCGTGCTGTGTCTCAACGTCTCGGCCGGCATCGGCGTCATCGGCATGGCATCGCCGATGCTGCAGGAAATCTTCGCCGGCAAGCTGATCGGCCTGCCGGACGTGCCGTTCGCTCAGCTAACGGCCGCACAGAAGACCACCATCGCGGGCATCGCCGCCGGCTTTGCCGGTCTCATCTCGCTGTTCAACATCGCCGGCCGGTTCTTCTGGGCGTCGCTGTCGGACAAGATCGGCCGCAAGAACACCTACTACACCTTCTTCATCCTCGGCATCATCATGTATGCCCTGGTGCCGACCTTCGCGGCGATGGGCAGCAAGGTGCTGTTCGTGGCGGCCTTTGCGGTCATCCTGTCGATGTATGGCGGCGGTTTCGCCACCATTCCGGCCTATCTCGCCGACATCTTCGGCACGCAGTTCGTCGGCGCCATCCATGGTCGCCTGCTGACGGCGTGGGCGACCGCCGGCATCATCGGTCCGGTGGTGGTGAACTACATTCGTGAAGCCCAGATTGCCGCCGGCGTGCCGCGCGCGCAAGTCTATGACTTCACGATGTACATTCTCGCCGGCATGCTGGTGCTCGGCCTGATCTGCAACATGCTGGTGAAGCCTTTGGCGCCACACTGGTTCATGAAGCCGGAAGAAGTTGCCAAGCTGCAGGCCAAGGGTGCCGAGGCGGCAGCGGCGGGCGGCGGCTCCTATGGCATCGGCAAGGGCGGGCTCGATGCGTCGGCCGCTGCGTTCTGGCTGTTCGTCGGCGTGCCACTGGCCTGGGGCGTCTGGCTGACGCTGCAGAGCGCAGCCAGAATCTTCCAGTAAGCTAATACAACCAAGACAAGGGCCGGCAGCGAAAGCTTCCGGCCCTTCGTCTTTCAGCGTCAGACGCCTGAAAATCCGCGACGTCTCGTCTTTATGCCGCGGCTATGAAGAGGCCAGATGGCCCGTCTCGCATTTCTATGGCGTTGTCCGCATCTTTGAAGTGTTCCGGTGGGTTTAGCCGGGATGCATCAAGAGGCAGACAACACGATGGTCATGTTTTTTAACCGCGATACACAGGCGCATGATTTTGCGGCCGACAGTGCTTATCGCTCTTATCTCATCAGCCGAAACCAGGCGCCGATCGTTCATCATTCCGGTGACATGCAGTGGAAACGCGTCTGCGTGGCTTTGAGGCGCGTGCGCAACGACATCAAAAGCGCCCTCGCGTCCATCCATATGGCGCTCGTTGCCGACAAGATGCGCCGAGCTCGCCAAGAGCTTGCACGCGTCAACCTGTATCACGGCGCAAAGCCGACGCCGGTCAATCGCGGGCGCACCCCATAATCATGCGTTTGACGTCGCTGCTGTTGCGGGTCTGGCGGATCGCGATCGGGCCCGCGGCGTATCACCCGGCAGCGCATTATATGCGCGGCCCCGGCCCGAAATATCGCGAGAAGATGCAGAGAATGCGCCCGCTGGTTTAGCGGGCGTTTTTCATTGCACCGACTTCGGATGAGGCCGCGTTCAGATCGCACGCGACATCATCTCATCAGGCGCAGCCCAGATGGCTGCCATGGCCGTGCGTACACCATGCTGCTCGCCATCGTCGAGCGGCAGGCGCGGTAACCGGACCGCACCGTTTCCCAGGCCTCGCAGGCTGATCGCATATTTGACGGCTGACGAGACCTTGTCTGGCGATAAAGCCGCTGCAAGCGGCATCAGCATGTCAGAGATCGTGGTCGCGTAGCGCGGACATCCCTGCCGCATCGCGTAATACATGCCGCGGCAGAGCTGAGGCGCGATATTGGCCACCGCGGAGACGACACCGTCGCCGCCTGTCAGCAGATAGGGTAGCGCCGTCGCATCATGGCCGGTGAGCAAACGAAAACATGGCGGCAGCAACGGACGCAAGCGGGCCATTCGCGACGCATCGCCGGTGTCGTCACACAGGCCGATCAGCCGCGGCAGGGTGGCCAGATCGACAACGGTGCTGTCGCTCAAGGCCCGTGCGCATCGTAAAGGCGCATCGTGCAAGATCATCGGCAGCGTCGTCGCGCTCAGGATTGCACGAAAATGCGCAGCGATGCCGTTGGCGGTCGGTTTGTTATAGTAAGGCACGACCGAGATTGCGGCATCGGCGCCCGCAGCTTGAGCCATGCGCGTCCATTCGATCGCGCGAGCCGTATCATTCGATCCGGCACCGGCGATGATCCGCAAGTGGCCGCGGGCGATGCCGACCGCGGTGCGGATCAGCGTCATCCGCTCGTCTTCAGAGAGCGTATCGCCTTCGCCGATCGTCTCGCCGACGACAACAGCGTTGGCACCGGCACAGACCTGCCGCTCGCACAACCGCGCAAAAGTGAGAATGTCGAGGCTGCCATCGCTGCTGAAGGGCGTGGGCAGGTCGGCAATGCTGCCGTGCAGCCAGTCGTGACCGTGAAGGCTCGCCCGGGACGCCAGGGTGAGAGATGACATGGGCGCGCTCAGGCGACGTTACGTTGCGGCACGGGCTGCATCGAGACCAAAGCCGGCGCGCTCATATTGAGCTCGACCAGACCTGCGGTCTCGATGATCGTTTCAGGATGGTGGCCATTTTCGAAAAGTGCGTAACGCACGGCATCGATGCGCGATTTGAACAGTCCGCCAAACAGGCCGCTTTGTTCTTGAACGACCCATTGGCCGCGGCTGTTCTGACCGATACGAACGAATATGGGTCGGGAGGAGGGAGGTTCGAACGTCATCACGACAAGGCTCCTGTCAACAATGCGCACTATCGCGCATGGTGCAAGATGCTCAGCCTCGCATTCGAAAACGAGAGGGATGCCGTCACAGCGATATAGGAAGTTTATAAGCAGCCGATGCAGCCGGCACTATCGCGACGACTTGATCCGAGGATCACCGTAGCGCCGATGCTAATATCGCCGCGATAGCCTGCATCTGCTGTCGAGCCGGAAAAGTCTTAGGCACTACTTGGTCTGTAGCGTCGCCTTCTGCA
The DNA here is from genome assembly GCA_004173095.1 of Bradyrhizobiaceae bacterium. GTDB lineage: Bacteria > Pseudomonadota > Alphaproteobacteria > Rhizobiales > Xanthobacteraceae > Tardiphaga. The sequence goes on along the minus strand of SDZE01000507.1, from coordinate 3,903 downwards.
GGTGAGACTTGCAGGCTTCGACGTCGCCCTTGGCCATGGCTTCGCGAGCGGCCGTCAATTCGTCCGCAGCGGTCGTCTTCTGTTTGCCATCGGCCAGCTTGGCCGCGCCCTCAGCCACGAAAGCAATATTCTGCTCGTTGCAATCGCGCACCTGCAGTTGCTGCGCTTGCGCCGTCGTACCCAGCATGACGAGCGCCACCAGTCCTGATCTCAACATGACGACGCCCTGTTCAACTGGCTTTGCGATGGCGCGCCGGCGACCGGCTGGCCTTCTTCGCCGGACGCTTGCGCGTGGCGTGCGGCCGCTCCGACTTGGATTCGGATTTGGCGCGCTTGCTGGCCTTGCCGCTGCTCTTGCCAGAGTCCTTGCCGCCGGCAATGCTGGCTTTGAGCGCGTCCATCAGATTGATCACGTTGTCGGGCTTGTCTTCCTTCGCCGCGATCTTGATCGGCTTGCCGGCCGCCTTGCGCTTCACCAGCGTCTTCAGCGCTGTTTCGTACTCATCCTTGAATTTGCCGGGATCGAAATGCGACGCCTTGCTGTCGAGGATGTGGGTCGCGAGCTCGATCATGTCTTTCGAGATCTTCGGGCTTTTGATGTCATCGAAATAGTCGGTCTCGTCGCGCACCTCATAGGGATAGCGCAACGTTGTCCCGAGCAGGCCCTTCCCAAGCGGTTCGATCGCGATGACATGCTCGCGATTGGTGAGCACGATCCGCGCCAGCGCGACGCGATCCTGATCCTTCATCGCGTCGCGGATGACGGCAAACGCGTCCGCGCCGGCTTTTCCGTCGGGGGCAATGTAATAGGGGTGGTTGAGATAGCGACGATCGATCTCATCACGGGGAACGAAATTGTCGATATCGATGGTATGATTGCTTTCAATCTGCACGGCCTCGAGTTCGTCCTTTTCGATCTCGACATACTCGCCCTTGCTGATCTCGTAGCCTCGCGCCTTCTGATCCTTTTCGACGACGTCGCCGGTTTCGGCGTCGATCATCTGCTGCTTCAACCGGTTGCCGGTGTCGCGATTGATCATGCGGAATTTGGTTTTCTCCACCGTCGTCGAGGCTGGATACATGACCACAGGACACGTCACCAGCGACAGTTTGAGAGAACCTTTCCAATATGCGCGGGGCGGGGCCATACATCCTCCAACTCGTTATAAGACCTGGCGCGCCAGACGCCTGCGCGGTGGAACTTCAACGGAAGCTCCCGGTTTTGGTTCCGGCCCCTCGCGCGGGCTCCCTCGGAGCGTCCGGAGTACAGATCGTGGCTGATCGCCAATTATCGATTTACCGTAAAAAGCGCGATTTCGCCCAGACGAGCGAGCCGAACGGCGAGATCGTGGTGGCTCCCGCCGAGCAGCTGCGCTTCGTCATCCAGAAGCATGACGCCACCCGCCTGCATTATGATCTGCGCCTGGAAATGGACGGCGTGTTCAAGTCCTGGGCCGTCACGCGCGGACCGTCGCTCAACCCCGCGGACAAGCGGCTGGCCGTGGAAGTGGAGGATCATCCGCTCGATTATGGCGATTTCGAAGGGACGATTCCCAAAGGGCAATATGGCGGTGGCACGGTGCAGCTGTGGGACCGTGGCACTTACGAAGCCGAGGATGCTGCGCGGGGGCTGAAGAAGGGCGATCTGAAATTCACGCTGCACGGCGAGAAACTGCATGGCAGCTTCGTGCTGGTGCGTATGCAGCGGGATCGCAACGGCGGCAAGCGGACCAATTGGCTCCTGATCAAGCATCGTGATGCGCATGCGGTCGCCGCCAAAGGCGAGGCAATTCTGGATGAGGATCGATCGGTGGCGTCCGGTCGCGCCATGGATGCGATCGCCGCAGGCACGGGGCGGGCACCAAAGCCATTCATGATCGGCAAGCGCGCCAGGATCAAAAAGGATGCCGTCTGGGACTCGAATGGGGGTGAAGCTGCCGAGGCGCGCGCGACGAAGTCCAAGGTCAAGACGAAAGCCGAAACCGAGACAAAGTCAAAAACGAAGACAAAATCCGCGGGCACAGCGTCGCAGAAGCGCTTAGCGCGGGCCAGCAAGGTCGCGCAGATGCCCGGCTTCGTGGCGCCAGAACTCTGTACGTCGGTCGATCGACCACCCGCCGCCGACGGCTGGGCACATGAGGTTAAATTCGACGGCTACCGCATGCAGCTGCGCGTCGAGAATGGCGCTGCGACATTGAAAACCCGCAAGGGTCTCGACTGGTCCGACAAGTTTCCGTCGCTCGTTGCCGCGGCTGCCGATCTGCCGGATGGGATCATCGATGGCGAGGTCGTCGGGCTGGATGCCGAAGGTGCGCCGGATTTCGCGGTGCTGCAGGCCGCTTTGTCGGACAGCCAGACGGATCAGCTGATCTTCTTCGCCTTCGACCTGTTATTCGCCGACGGCGAGGATTTGCGGAAGCGTCCGCTGGAGATCCGCAAGGCGGCACTGAAAGAGCTGCTCGAAGAAGCGCTCGTTCGTCGCAAACAGCCGTCGATCCGCTATGTCGATCATTTCACGAGCGGCGGCGACGCGCTTCTCAAATCGGCCTGCAAGCTGTCGCTCGAGGGGATCGTATCGAAGAAGCTGTCCGCCCCCTATGTGTCGGGCCGGTCGCATAACTGGACCAAAGCCAAATGCCGCGCCGGGCATGAAGTGGTGATTGGCGGCTGGAAATCCAACGGCAGCCAATTTCGTTCGCTATTGGTGGGCGTCAACAAAGGCGACCATCTCGCCTATGTCGGCATCGTCGGCACCGGCTTTGGCCAGGACAAGGTCAAACGCCTCATGCCGGGGCTGAAGGCGCATGCGGCAAAGGAATCTCCATTCGGCGGCGCCAACGCGCCGCGCGGCGGGCGCGACATCCATTGGCTGCAGCCGGAGCTTGTGGCGGAGATCGAATTCGCCGGCTTCACCGGCGCAGGCATGGTGCGCCAGGCGGCGTTCAAAGGGCTCCGGCAGGACAAGCCTGCCAAGGACGTGGAAGCCGATGCGCCGCAAAGCATCGCGCTCGCCGAGCCGAAACGGGCAGCGAAGCAGAAAAGCGCTATCAAGCAGAAACCCGCAACCAACCAGAAGCCCAAGGCGACGTCGAACAAGTCGTCGAACGTGATGGGTGTCGTCCTCTCGCATCCCGACAAGACGCTATGGCCCGATGCAGGCGACGATACGCCCGTCACGAAACGCGATCTTGCCGATTATTTCGAGGCTGTCGGTGCATGGATGATGCCGCATCTGGCTGGCCGACCGTGTTCGATCGTGCGGGCACCGGACGGCGTGGGCGGGCAGCAGTTTTTCCAGCGCCATGCCATGGCGGGACTGTCCAATCTGCTCGAACTCGTCAAGGTTTCGGGAGACCGCAAGCCCTATCTCCAGATCGACCGCGTCGAAGGACTCGCAGCAGTCGCGCAGATGGGCGGCCTCGAACTGCATCCATGGAATTGTGCACCCGACGAGCCCGATGTGCCTGGCCGCTTGGTGTTCGATCTCGATCCGTCGCCTGAAGTGGCGTTCCCTGCCGTCATGGCCGCGGCGCGCGAGATGCGTGAGCGCCTGTCACATCTCGGACTGGAGAGCTTCTGCAAGACCACGGGAGGCAAGGGCCTGCATGTGGTGACGCCTCTGGCGCACGGTGCACGCGATCGCGTCGATTGGCCGACCGCAAAAACATTCGCGCAGGCGGTTTGCCAGCAGATGGCGTCCGACGCGCCGGAGAGCTATCTCATCAATATGTCGAAGGCCAAGCGGAAGGGAAAGATTTTTCTCGACTATCTGCGCAATGATCGAATGGCCACCGCGGTGGCGGTTGGATCGCCGCGGGCACGACCAGGTGCGACAGTGTCGATGCCGATCAGCTGGGCGCAGCTGCGCAGCGGCCTTGAGCCAGCGCGATTCACAGTGCGGAG
>SDZE01000180.1 GCA_004173095.1 Bradyrhizobiaceae bacterium | reverse complement strand
TGAATGGCCATCTGTTCCGGGCTGAACAGCAGGAAGATGCAATCGATCAGCATGTCGGCGGCTTTCAGCGCCTCGACAGCCTCCGGCATCGAGGCCAGCCCGGTTTGTCCGACCGCCCATGCACCGACCGGCGGAACCGCGGGCAGACGCATGTGATACATCTTCGCGCCGAGCCGCTGGCCGGCCGCCATGAAAGCATCGGCGTAGTCCAGCCGATCGCTGCCCTGGGTGAGAACGATGAGCTTCTCGCCCTCGTGAACGCCCGACATCTTCAGCTGATGCAGGCAGATTTCGGTGAAGCTGAACTGATCCATTCTGTTTCCTCTTGTTCTAGGGCGCGAGGTCCAAAGACTTAGGCGGCGGACGGTGTCACGAGACGGCAGATTCGGTCAGACGGGTCACGGCTTCCGCAAGGCCGACGACGTCGCCATATTTGGCATCGATATCGAACAGATTGGCGTCATGCGGTTCACGGTGACGATCCCCGACGCAATCTCTCACCACGATCGTGCGGAAGCCATGCTGGACGGCATCAACAGCGGTGGCACGAATGCAGCCGCTGGTCGAGCATCCCGCCAGCACGACGGTGTCGATTCCCTGCGCATGCAATGTTGGAGCCAGACTGGTCCCGAAAAATGCACTCGCATACTGCTTGGTGATGACGAGTTCGCCCTGTCGCGGCGCGACACCATCGCAGAATTCGGCCAGCGGATTGCCGGCAACCATCGCAGCCATGACCGGCGATTTCTTGACCCACACTCCGCCATCGGCCGCGTCCTTGGCGAAATACAGGATATTGGTGTGGATGACCGGCACGCCACGGCGACGTGCCGCATCCAGAAGTGCCGGCGTCTGCGCCACGGCTTCGACCACACCGGGCGCAAACAGCGCGGCACCCGGCGTCGTGTAAGCCTTCATGAAATCGACGACGATGACGGCGGGACGCTTGCCGAAGCCAATACGATTGCCCCAAACGCCTTCGTAATTCTGCGACGCGGACTCGGTCATCGTCGTGTCCTCAATAGGCGCCGGACAGCAGGCAACCCGCGCCGGGAACCACCGGCTCGAGATCAAGCGCCTTCAGCATCTGGTAGGTGGTGGCGACGGCTGCGGTGAGCGTCGGCTTGCCGGTCAAGGCTTCGACCTTGGCAACGCTCGCCAGCGACGGCATCTGCACGCAGGCCGACAGCACGATCGCATCGACATTCGACGTGTCGAGTTCGGCGACGATGCCCGGCAGCTTCGCGGGATCATGCGCAGCCACTTTGAGATTGTCGGAAATTTCGAGCGCACGATGCGTCACCACGGTGATGCCCTCGGCTTCGATATAGTCGATCACCATCTTGGTCAGCGGCTTCATATAAGGCGCCACAACCGCGATGCGCTTCGCGCCGATCACGTCCAGCGCTTCGACCAAGGCCCCGGCACTGGTGACAACCGGCGCCGGCGCACCGTTTTCCGCGGTCACCTTTTGCAGACGCGCCTGGCTTTCGCGGTGATAGCCGTGGCCCATCGACATGATGGCAACCAGGCAGGCATAGCCGAGCACATCGACGCGCGCATCCGAGAGTTCGAGCGCACAGCGATCGGACTGTGCATCCATCGCCGCCAGTTCGTCCTTGGTGACGTGCTTCATCCGCATGCGCGCGGAGTGGAAGGTGAAACGTTCGGGCCGGATCAACTGACGTGCGGTCAGCATCGCGGGAATTTCGGTCTCCATCGTGATGTTGGAGCTGGGAACGATCTGACCGATGCGGAAAGTCTTGAATGTCATTGCGAAATCTCTCGAAGCGAAGTGCCAAGAATGCTGTTAAGGGCGCCGAGAAAGCCGGCGAAGTCGTCCCACGGGATCATGTGCCCGGCATTGGGAACGTGAACGATCTGCAGATCGCTTTTGAGCGAGGACAGTTCTGCGATGTCCTCAGGCTGGATCACGCCGCCCTTCCCTGCGACCATCAGGGCCGTCGGCAGTTTCAGGGCCGGCACATCGTCTTGGAACGAGGTGTCGTGAAAGTCATTGAAGGCCTTCACGATGGCGGGCTCGTAACAGGTGTGCAGCCATTCGGCGCGCAGAGCCAGTTGCTCGTCGGTCCATGTCGGGCAGAACGCGCGCATGCCGTCCGCATCGATGCCCGCCATCGCAAGCCGGATCGAATCCGTGTACCATGGCAGCTTCGACGGATAGGCACGACGCCCCGGCCCCGACACCGGCGGATCGACCAGGATCAGACGTGCCATATGCGCCGGCTGACCGCTGGCAGCTCGTGCGGCGATGCGCGCGCCCATCGAGTGGCCGAGCACGATCGCATCGTTGAGTTTCAGCGCGTCAAGCAATCCGATCAGGTCGTCGGCCATCGCATCGACGCCGTAATCGAGGTCCGGGCCGGTCGAGGACAGTCCGCGGCCGCGCACATCGACCACATAGGTCTCGAAGTCGCGTGCCAACGCTTCCGCGACAAACGCCCAGGTGATGGCCGGGCTCGTGATACCCGGGACAATCACGAGCGGTTGCCCCAGCCCGCCGAAGCGCAGCACATGCTGACGGATGCCGTTGGCCGCGACGTTAAATCCGGTTTGGTTAGACAGGATCACGCAGCAGCTCCGCTTTGCAGCGGATGCGCAAAGATGTCGTAACCGAACACCCAGGCCGGGTCCTCCTGCGTCCGCAGCCAGGTATTGGCATTGGACACCGACTGCACCCGCGACGCGCGTTCGCGGCGATTGGCTTCGTACAGCGTGAAGGCCGTACCGAAATCCGACAGCCCGGTTTCTTCGAGGCAACGCGCCAGCATCGCGCCATCCTCGATCGCCATGGCGGCGCCTTGCGCCATATGCGGCTTCATCGGATGGCAGGCGTCGCCGAGCAGAACGATACGGCCCGTGCTCCACAGCGGCAGCGGATCACGATAGAACAGCGGCCATTTGGTGATGTCTTCGGCGACGTCGATCAGCGCCTGGACTTCCGGATTGTAGCCTTCGAAATCCTTGCGCATGTCGTCACGGCTGCAGGGCACGAAGGCCGTGTCGTATTCCCACTTCGGATGCGGAACGCCGGAGACGAAGTAATATTCGTCGCGTGTATCGGTGGTGTAATAGACCATCAGGTGACGGTCCGCCGTCCACCACTTGACGCAAGGCTCGAACGGATAGGCGTATTTCTTCAAGGCATCGCCGCGAATGAGCGCACGATGCCCGACCCAGCCGGTGTCCTTGGGACGCTCGGCGCCGAACATATGCTCGCGCAGCTTGGAATTGATGCCGTCAGCACCGATCACGATGTCGGCGCGATGCCGCGTGCCGTCCTCGAAGACGAGATCGACACCGGTGCCGTCGTCATGGCACGAGACCAGCTTCTTGTTGTAATGCAGACGCGCGTCGCCGAGCGCTGCGATCTGGAATTCGTGCAGGTCTCCGCGATGGATGGTCACATAAGGCGCGCCATACTCTTTCACGGCGAATTCGCCGAGCTTGATGCGGGACATGTAGTCGCCAGACTGGCCGTCGCGGCTGAACCAGAAGTCCGGCTTGGACCCCTTATTGGCAACGGCGTCCTCGATTCCCATCCGACGAAAGATCTTCATCACGTTCGGGCCCATATGGATGCCCGCGCCGAGACGCGAAAACTCAGGCGCCTGCTCGAAAATGTCGACCTGAAATCCCGCCTTCTGCAGCAGAACGGCCGCACAGGCGCCGCCAAGGCCGGCGCCGACAATCGCAATACGTTGGGTGTTGGACATTGGTAGCTTCGCTCCGTTGTGATCAGCAGGACTGACCAATATCATTTTTTGTAGCGTACACACTATTTCGGCGCCGGCGCAATACGCCGTTCGCACAGTTTTTATGCTGCAACTGCGTAAAACAAGCGCGTTCGGCCCCATTTTACGGCAGTGCAATGAGAGTGGTTTGATTTGACAATTATCTTATCGCGCCAATAAATAGTGCCTACGCTATTTTGCGAAAAGCGATCGAAGCGACGGAGACTGCGGTGCAGCGATCCACCGCCAGAATCGCCGGATGCGAGGCGTCCGCTGCAGATTTCAATTGTCTGGACGTGCCAAAATGAAGCTTGCATCATGGCAGCAGAGTCACCCTTCCCGCATGCGCCCATCAGAAACCGTTGGCGATGACCAAAGGCCGAACTGCAATGCAACGTCCATCGCCGGATCGCACCTCCTCCAAGTCGAATGCGGTCAGGCAATCGTCACGTCCATCTCCGCAAGAGCCGCCGCCGGACTCACCCTACGTCTTTTCCGATCAGATCGGCTTTCTGCTGCGCCGGGCCTATCAGCGTCACCTGGCAATTTTTCAAGCCAGGATCAGCGACTCTCAACTCACCAGCGTGCAGTTCTCCACCATGTGCGCGCTGCAGGACAGAGGCCCGCAATCCCAAGGCGAGTTGGTCAAGGCCACCGGCGTCGATCAGGCCACCATTCGCGGCATCATCGAGCGGCTCAAGGCACGCCGCCTGATCGCCTTGTCGAAAGATCCGGTGGACGCCAGAAAAGTCATCGTCTCCCTGACATCCTCGGGCGCGGACATGTTGAAGCGTATTGTCCCTCTCGCTGCAGATGTGACGGAACTGACATTTGGCTCGCTCAATCCCGGCGAGCGCACGGCGCTGGTCTATACGTTGCAGCGGATGTTGCAGGAATAAGCAGCCTGGCACATT
>SDZE01000183.1 GCA_004173095.1 Bradyrhizobiaceae bacterium | reverse complement strand
TAATCGGCCGCATCATCGTCATTCTGTTCGCCTTCTGCGTGGCTTGCATGGTCGGCGGCACGATCGTGACCTTCGCGATTCTGTTTCCCGAACTGAGCGCGATGGATACCGGCATCATCGACCCGAACGTGATCAACATCCTGGTCGGATTCGGTTTCATCTTCTTCTCGGGCTTTGCCCTGGTCCCTGCATTGATCGTCGTCGTGATCACCGAGGCGTTCAACATCCGCAGCGTTATCGCCTATGCGCTCGGCGGCGCCGTCGTCGGCCTGGCCTGCTATCTCGGACTGATCCCGTACGACACCACGACGATGACCTTCGACGGGATCGTCCGCCGTCACCTGGAAGTGATGACCGGCGCTGGCATCGTTGCAGGGCTGATCTATTGGCTGATCGCTGGGCGAAAAGCCGGCGCATGGCGACAGCCCCGGCCGCGCCCGCCGCAGCCTGATGTCGCGGGCAGTTGATAGTGCTTTGACTTTCCTTCGCCCGACGGCTCGGATAAACCGCCCGCCATGAACCGGACAGGACTTTTCATCGCGCTCGGCCTGTTTGCCGCCATTGCCATCGTGTTCGGTGTCTGGCCCGAACTCGACCTCACGCTTGCGAAGCTGTTCTACGATCCCGAGACCCGCAATTTCCCGACCTCGTCACTGCCCTACGCCCAGTTCGCGCGCGACGGAGCGATGTGGATATCCTGGGCTTTCGTCGTGCCGTCGATTGCAGCCCTGATCATCAAACTGATTTGGCCGAACCGGCCGCTGCTGGTAAAGGGCCGCACCATGGCCTTCCTGGTCATCACCATCGTGATGTCGGCCGGCGTGTTGACCAATCTCACCTTCAAGAGCCTGTGGAGCCGGCCGCGGCCGGTGATGGTCACCGAACTGGGCGGCCCCTGGCAGTTCAAAGCCTGGTGGGATCCGACCGGCCAATGCGGCCGTAACTGCTCGTTCTTCTCCGGCGAAGGCGCCACGGCGTTCTGGACCTACGCCCCCGCCGCGCTGGCGCCGCCGGCGCTGCGCCCGGCAGCCTATGCGGCGGCGACCGTGTTCGGCATCGCCACCTCGGGCTGGCGCATGGCGTTCGGCGGGCACTTTTTCACCGATGTGAGCATTGCCGGGCTGGTGTCGTTCTTCGTCATCTGGCTGGTGCATGGCTGGATCTACCGGTGGCCGCGGACCCGGATGACCGATGACGATATCGATCGCTGGCTGACGAAAATCGCCTGGCCCGGCTATAGCTGGCGGCGCCGGATGCTGTCCGGCAGCAATCCGCCCCGGCCTTCGCTCGGCAATGGGATCACCGACCAGCATCGCGACTGAGCCATTTGGGCTTGTCATGCCCGGCTGGACCGGGGCCAGGCGAGGCGCTTCCCGCGTTGACGCCCTTTGCCTCGGCGGGCTATCGCTGGCTGCGAAGATTAGCCTCGATTGGATGCCCCATGACCACGATCTTGAAGAGCCTTCCCACCGGCAAAAACGTCGGCATCGCCTTCTCCGGCGGCCTCGACACGTCGGCGGCGCTGCTCTGGATGAAGCAGAAGGGCGCAAAGGTCTTCGCCTACACCGCCAATCTCGGCCAGCCCGACGAGGCCGACTATGACGAAATTCCGCGCAAGGCGATGGAGTTCGGTGCCGAGAAGGCCCGCCTCGTCGATTGCCGCACCCAGCTGGTCCATGAGGGCATCGCGGCCATCCAGGCCGGTGCTTTCCACGTCTCGACCGGCGGCATCACCTATTTCAACACCACCCCGCTTGGCCGCGCGGTGACCGGCACGATGCTGGTGTCGGCCATGAAGGAAGACGGCGTCAATATCTGGGGCGACGGCTCGACCTATAAGGGCAACGACATCGAGCGCTTCTATCGCTACGGGCTGCTGACCAATCCGGACCTCAAGATCTACAAGCCCTGGCTCGACGATCAATTCATCGACGAACTCGGCGGCCGCGCCGAAATGTCGGCCTTCATGACCGCGCATGGCTTCGCCTACAAGATGAGCGCGGAGAAGGCCTATTCGACCGACAGCAATCTCCTCGGCGCCACCCACGAAGCCAAGGATCTCGAACATCTCGATTCTGGCATCAGCATCGTCAATCCGATCATGGGCGTGCCGTTCTGGAAGGACGACTGTGCCGTCAAGGCCGAGCGCGTTTCGGTCCGCTTCGAGGAAGGCCAGCCGGTCGCGCTCAACGGCAAGACCTTCACCGATGCGGTCGCGCTGTTCCTCGAGGCCAATGCGATCGGCGGCCGTCACGGCCTCGGCATGAGCGACCAGATCGAGAACCGCATCATCGAGGCCAAGAGCCGCGGCATCTATGAAGCGCCGGGCATGGCGCTGCTGCACATCGCCTATGAGCGCCTCGTCACCGGCATCCATAACGAAGATACCATCGAGCAGTACCGCATGAACGGCATGAAGCTCGGCCGGCTGCTGTATCAGGGCCGCTGGTTCGACTCGCAGGCCCTGATGCTGCGCGAGACCGCGCAGCGCTGGGTGGCCCGCGCCATCACCGGCGAGGTGACACTCGAACTGCGGCGCGGCAACGACTACTCGATTGCCAACACCGCAAGCCCGAACCTCACTTACGCGCCGGAGCGCCTGAGCATGGAGAAGGTCGAGGACGCCCCGTTCACACCGGCCGATCGCATCGGCCAGCTTACCATGCGCAATCTCGACATTACCGATACCCGCGCGAAGCTGAACCTGTATTCGAAGGCGGGCCTGCTGAGCGCTGGCGAAGGTGCGACGATTCCCAGACTGGGTAACGACAAGGACTAGAGAGTGCGGCGACCGGATGTCATCCAGACGTCATCCGGTCGTCGTAAATGCAAGGATATCGCCTGCCATCCATTCGCGGGAGCACTTGCCTTGAAAATCATGACTACCCTGGCCGCGCTTGCGGCCATTTTCATGGGCGGATCAGCCCACGCCCAGACGGTCTATCCGATCGATCGCGCGGAGATTCTGGCGGGCTCGCGGTTTGACTTCAAAGTCGAGCTGCCCGCACTGATCGCCGCCTCCGACATCAAGGTGACCGTCAACGGCGTCGATCCCGCAGCTGCGTTCGGCCGGAGCGCTGACTATATCGCGCGCGAGGACGACAAGGATCAATCGGCGCTGCGGCTACCTGACGTCGTACTCGACAAGCCCGGCGCTTACAGGATCGACGTCACGGCTGGTGCGCTCTCCAGGTCGGTGACCTGGAATGTGTATGACACCGGCGCACGTCGCGCCAAGAACGTCATCCTGTTTGTCGGCGACGGCATGTCGCTGTCGCATCGCGTGGCCGCGCGCATTCTTTCCAAGGGGATCCGGGAAGGCAAGAGCGACGGCAAGCTCGCGATGGACGACATGCCCAACATGGCGCTGGTCGGCACCGCCGGCACGGATTCGATCATCACCGACTCCGCCAACTCGGCCAGCGCCTATACCACCGGACACAAGAGCGCGACCAACGCTCTCGGCGTTTATGCCGATCGCACGCGCGACGTGTTCGACGATCCCAAGGTGGAGACCATCACCTCGCTGGTGAAGCGCAAGCGCGATCTTGCGGTCGGCATCGTTACCAATACCGAGATCGAGGACGCGACGCCGGCTGCGATGGTTGCGCATACGCGCCGCCGCGCTGCTTATGACGAGATCGTCGCGCAGATGTTCGACGCGAAGCCCGATGTCATCCTCGGCGGCGGCGCCGCGAACTTTCTGCCGCAGGCCGCGGCGAGTTCGAAGCGTCGTGACGACGTTGATTACGTCGCGAAATTCAAGGATGCGGGCTATCCGTTCGTGAGGACGGTCGGTGAATTGAAGGCGGCTGCCGACAAGGCGGAGACGACGAAGCTGCTCGGCCTATTCACGCCCGGCAACATGGACGGCGTGCTCGATCGCAAATTCCTCAAAGGTGGTGGAGTCAAGAAGTATCCTGAGCAGCCGGATCTCACTGAACAGGTGCAGGCCGCGCTCGACGTGCTGTCGCGCCATGACAACGGCTTCGTATTGATGGTCGAGTCCGGCATGATCGACAAATATGCGCATCTGCTCGACATGGACCGCGCGGTCTATGACGTGATCATGCTCGATAATGCCGTGAAGCTCGCCAAGCAATGGGCTGCCAGGCGCGGCGACGACACCCTCATTCTCGTGGTGTCCGATCACAGCCATCCGAACAGCCTGATCGGTACGATCAATGACGACATGAGCACGGAGACCAACCTGCCGCTGCGCGAGCGGATCGGCGTGTATGACAAAGCCGGCTTCCCGAATTATCCAGCGCCTGATGCCGAGGGCTATCCGTCGCGCGTGGATGTCAGCCGACGGCTGGCGATCATGTCTGCGAGCCTGCCGGATCACTACGAGACGCTGCGGCCGAAGCTCGATGGTCCGTTCGAGCCGACGCAGAAGGGCGAAGCGCCGAATACGTTCACGGCGAATGAGAAGTACAAGAACGCGCCGGGCGCCATGCTGCGGCTCGGCAATCTGCCGGCGATGATGGGCGCCAGCGTGCATTCCGGGGAAGATGTCATTGTGACAGCGACAGGCCCGGGCAGCGATCGCGTCAAGGGGCAGATGGATAACACGGACGTGTTTCGCGTGATGGTGGACGCGCTGGGGTTGGGCTCCAGCGCGAAGTAACGCGCGGTTCCTTCTCCCTCCCCCGCCCTTGCGGGGGAGGG
>SDZE01000051.1 GCA_004173095.1 Bradyrhizobiaceae bacterium | reverse complement strand
GAGAAATCGACACCGCCCTGTCCATCTTTGTCAAAGCTCTCGTAAATGCTTTCGGCATGCGCCCCGAGCGGCGTCTGCGCGCCGGCAGCCCTGGCGGCTTCCTGCGAGAGCTTCAGATCTTTCAGCATCAGCGCCGCCGCGAAGCCGGGCTTGTAGTCGTTATTGGCTGGCGATGTCGCCACCGGCCCCGGCACCGGGCAATAGGTCGTCAGCGACCAGCACTGGCCTGACGAGGTCGACGCCACATCGAACAGTGCCTGATGCGAGAGACCGAGTTTCTCCGCCAGCACGAAGGCTTCGCTGACGCCGATCATGGAGATGCCGAGGATCATGTTGTTGCAGATTTTCGCCGCCTGCCCGGCACCGGCATCGCCGCAATGGACGATCTTCTTGCCCATGGCTTCGAGGATCGGCTTGGCCGCTGCAAACGCCTCGGCGTCACCACCAGCCATGAATGTGAGCGTTGCGCCCTTGGCGCCACCGGTGCCGCCGGAGACCGGCGCATCGACCGAGGGGAGCTGCTGCGCGGCGGCAAGTCCATGGGCCTTCCGCGCGCTTTCCACATCGATGGTCGAGCAATCGATCATCAGCGTGCCCGGGGCGGCCGCGGGGATCACCTCGCTCCACACCGACACCACATGCTTGCCGGCAGGCAACATGGTGATGATCACCTCAGCGCCCTTGACCGCCTCGGTGGCCGTCGCCGCGATAGTGACACCGTCGGTCTTGGCCTGCGCGCGCGACGCCTCGACCAGATCGAAGCCCGTCACCGTGTGGCCGGCCTTGACGAGGTTGGCGGCCATCGGGCCACCCATGTTGCCGAGACCGATGAATGCAATACTGGTCATGTCCTGCCCTCGCCGTTTCGTTGCTTTTAGAGACTCGTGAAATCGATGAAATCCGACTTTCGTTCAGAACGTCAACGCCACATCGCGCGGCGCCAGATAGCGCGCGACGATCTCCGGGGTGACGCCTTGCAGCGTCGGCGGCTGCCATTGTGGATTGCGATCCTTGTCGATGATCGCGGCACGCACGCCCTCGACGAAATCCGCGCTTTCGAACACCTCGAGCGCGGCGAGATATTCGCGCGACAGACACTCTTCGAGCGAGGTCGACGCGCGCGCGAGCCGCAGCAGTTTCAGCGTCACCTTCAAGCCGCGTGGCGACTTGTCGTCCATCGCCTTCAGTGTTGACCGCGCAAAATCCGAGCCGTCCTGCTCCAGTGCCGCTATAATTTCCTCGACGCTGTCATGGGCAAAGGCGCGGTCGATCAACGCCCGCTGCGCCGTCACCGGGCCGGTTTGCTCCGACACAGAAAAACGCTGGAGCGTTGCCATGACGGCGCTCGCATCGGCCCTTGCTGCGAGCTTCGTCAGCGCCTCGCGCAACGCAGGCCAGTCGCTGGTAGCAATCAACACGTCGGCCATGCGCGCCGCCAATGCATCGGGCCCGTTTGCCGTCTGCCCTGTGAGACCGAAGTAAGTGCCGAGTTCGCCCGGCGCGCGCGACAGCAGCCAGGTGCCGCCAACATCGGGAAAGAAGCCGAGACTCACCTCGGGCATCGCCATCTTCGTCTTCTCGGTGACGATGCGGTGGCTGGCATGGCCGGCGAGACCGACGCCGCCGCCCATCACGAACCCATCCATATATGCGATATACGGCTTCGGAAATTTCGCGATCCGCGCATTGAGGATGTACTCCTCCCGCCAGAAGACCTGGCCGAGATCACCCTTCGCCTTGGCGCTGTCATAGAGGCCGCGGATATCGCCGCCCGCGCAAAGGCCGCGTTCGCCGGCGCCTTCGAGGATGACGACGGCAACGGACGGATCCGCTTCGAAGGCATCCAGCGCCGTGACGATCTCGCGCGTCATGTCCAGCGTCAGCGCATTGAGCGCCTTCGGCCGGTTGAGCCGCAGAATTCCGGCCGCGCCTTCCTTGCGCGCGATCAGATCGCCATCGCTCATCGTGCGCCCTCGATCAATTTGCGCGACACGATCAGCCGCATGATTTCATTGGTGCCTTCAAGGATCTGATGCACGCGCAGATCGCGGACGATCTTTTCGACGCCATATTCGGCGAGATAGCCATAGCCGCCATGCAGCTGCAGCGCCTCATTGGCGACGTTGAATCCGACATCGGTGCCGAAGCGCTTGGCCATGGCGCACAGCATGCCGGCATCGTGATCCTTGCGATCCAGTGCCGCAGCGGCGCGCCACAGAAACGTGCGCGCGGCTTCCAGCTCGGTCGCCATGTCGGCAACGCGGAACTGCAAAGCCTGAAACTCGTCGAGCTTTTTGCCGAACGCTTTGCGCTCTTTCATGTAGCTGAGCGACTTGTCGAGCGCTGACTGTGCACCGCCAAGCGAACACGCTGCGATGTTGAGACGTCCGCCATCGAGACCAGCCATGGCGATCTTGAACCCGATACCTTCCGCGCCGAGCCGGTTGGCGACGGGCACGCGCGCATTCTCGAAGATGACCGCGCGGGTAGGTTGCGCGTTCCAGCCCATCTTGCGCTCATTGGCGCCGAAGGAGAGTCCGGGCGTGTCCTTATCGACCACCAGCGTCGAGACGCCACCAGCCCCCTCGCCGCCGGTGCGGACCATCACGACATAGATGTCCGTTTCGCCCGCGCCGGAGATGAACTGCTTCTGGCCGTTGAGCACATAGTGATCACCATCGATCACCGCCTTGGTACGCAGCGCTGCAGCGTCGGAGCCCGAGCCCGGCTCGGTCAGGCAATAGCTCGCCAGCAACTCCATGGTGCACAGGCGCGGCAGCCACTCTTGGCGCTGCGCATTGCTGCCATAGCTATCGATCATCCACGACGCCATGTTGTGGATCGAGATGAAGGCCGATGTCGTGGGGCAGCCCGTGGCCAGCGCCTCGAAAATCAGTGCCGCGTCGAAGCGCGTCATCGCGGAACCGCCGACATCGTCGCGGATATAAATGCCGCCCATGCCGAGTTCCGCAGCCGCGCGCATCACGTCTTTCGGGAAATGCTTGTCCTCGTCCCACTGCAGAGCGAAGGGCGCGATCTTCTCGGCGGCGAAAGCGCGCGCCATGTCGCGAACAGCGGTTTGTTCCTCATCGAGAGCGAATTGCATGACGCCCTTCTTTGTTGATTGCGGATCAAAAAGCAAACAGCCCGGCGCATCGAGGATGCTGCCGGGCCGTACCTGGTGTCTTACTTCATCAGCGGGATGGAGAACTCCGCCCCTTCCTTGACGCCGGACGGCCAGCGCGAGGTCACCGTCTTGGTCTTGGTGTAGAAGCGGATCGAGTCCGGGCCGTGCTGGTTGAGATCGCCGAAGCCGGACTTCTTCCAGCCACCGAAGGTGTAGTATGCGATCGGCACCGGGATCGGCACGTTGATGCCGACCATGCCGACATTCACCTTGGCGGCGAAATCACGGGCGGCGTCGCCGTCGCGGGTGAAGATCGCAACGCCGTTGCCGTAGTCGTGATCCGACGGCAGCGCCAGCGCCTCCTCGTAATCATTGGCGCGCACCACCGACAGCACCGGCCCGAAGATTTCTTCCTTGTAGATGCGCATGTCCTTGGTGACGTTGTCGAACAGACAACCGCCGAGATAGAACCCCTTCTCGTAGCCCTGCATCTTGAAGCCACGGCCATCGACGGCGAGCGTCGCGCCTTCCTTGACGCCGATATCGATGTAATTGCGCACGCGCTCGACAGCTTCGGCCGTGACCAGCGGTCCGTAATCGGCCGACGGATCGATCGAAGTGCCGATTTTCAGGCTTTCGACGCGCGGGATCAGCTTTTCCATCAGCCGGTCGGCGGTGGCCTTGCCCACCGGAACGGCGACCGACACCGCCATGCAGCGCTCACCTGCCGAGCCGTAGCCGGCGCCGATCAGCGCATCGACGGCCACGTCCATGTCCGCGTCGGGCATGATGATGGCGTGGTTCTTGGCGCCGCCGAAGCACTGGCAACGCTTGCCGGTCTGCGCAGCGCGCTCATAGATGTATTGTGCAATCGGGGTCGAGCCGACAAAACCGACAGCCTTGATGTCCTGATCGTCCAGGATCGCATCGACGGCTTCCTTGTCGCCATTGACGACGTTGAGAATGCCCGGCGGCAGGCCGGCCTCGATCATCAGCTGGGCTAGCATCATGGGCACGCCGGGGTCGCGCTCGGACGGCTTCAGGATGAACGCGTTGCCGCAGGCGATCGCGGGACCGAATTTCCACATCGGGATCATCGCCGGGAAGTTGAACGGCGTGATACCGGCGACGACGCCGAGCGGCTGGCGCATCGAATAGATGTCGATGCCGGGGCCGGCGCCTTCGGTATATTCGCCCTTCATGAGATGCGGGATGCCGCAGGCGAATTCGACCACTTCGAGGCCGCGCTGGATGTCCCCCTTGGCGTCGGGCACGGTCTTCCCGTGCTCGCGCGCCAGACATTCGGCCAGCTTGTCGTAATCGCGCTGCGCCAGTTCAAGGAACTTCATCAGCACGCGGGCACGGCGCTGCGGATTGGTGTTGCCCCAGGCAATCTGCGCAGCCGCGGCATTCTCGATGGCAGCGCGCATTTCCGACTTGGAGGCCAGCGCGACCTTAGCCTGCACATCGCCCGTCATCGGCTCGAATACGTCGGCAAAACGCCCCGAGGTGCCAGCGACTTCCTTGCCGCCAATGAAATGTCCGATCGTCCGCAT
>SDZE01000208.1 GCA_004173095.1 Bradyrhizobiaceae bacterium | reverse complement strand
ATCGACCGGCCGCGGCGCGATGTGGTGGTGCTGGCCTATGTCCATGGCATGAGCCATGGCGAACTGGCGGGACGGCTGAAGGTGCCGCTGGGCACCGTGAAGAGCTGGGTCCGCCGCAGCCTGTTCTCGCTGCAGGAGTGCATGGGATGAGCATGCACGACAACGATGCGCGCGATGACGACGATCTCGCAGCCGATTATGTCATGGGCCTGCTGGACGGCGCGGAGCTGGCCGAAGCCGAGCGGCGCATGGATGATGATGCCGGCTTCGCCCGCGCCGTGGGCGTGTGGCGCGAACGGCTGGCTGATCTCGATGCCACCGCCGAGGCGATCGCACCGAGCGCCGGGCTGTGGGACCGCATCAGCGAGACCACCAAAGCAAGACCCGCGATTCCGCTGCCCGGCGCGCGCGCGACGATCAACGGCGCGCTGCTGTGGCACAATCTGCGCTTCTGGCGTGGTGCGGGGATCGGCGGCCTGTTGGCGTCGTTGCTGCTCGCCGTCGTGCTGATCGGTGCGCTCGGCACCTCGCGCCAGCTTCGCAATGAACTGATCGCGCTGACGCAGAGCAAGCCGGTCTATGTCGCCGTGCTCGTGAATGACTCCACCAAGGAAGCCGGCGCCATCGTCAATGCGTTCGCCAACGGACGCGTCGAGCTGATCCCGCTGCGCGCCATCGACGTGCCCGCCGGTCGCACGCTGCAGGTGTGGACGCTGTGGGATCGCAGCATCGGCCCCAAATCCGTCGGCCTGACCGGGCGGTCGCGGACGCTCGAACTCGACCTGACGTCGCTGCCGGAAACCGGACAGGACCAGCTGTTCGAGATTACGCTCGAGCCTGAAGGCGGCTCGCCGATCGGCCGGCCCACCGGCCCGATCCTGTTCAAGGGCAATGCCGCACGGGCACTGTGAGAGCGGGGATTACTCGGCGTGTCGTGCTCGCAATGACGGCCGAAGGACCTTCGATCCTTCGCTATCCAAAACGGCTTAAACGGCGTGGCCCTTCAGCAGCAGCTGAAAATCTTTCTGCTCCTGTGCATCACGCTCGTTCTTTTCCGGGCACTCGCCGGCCTCCGCCTGGCATGCGCGGATCTCGTAATCATTGTCGAGGATGCGGCGCGGCGCGGGCTGGCCACCTTTGCTTTCCACATCGGTGACCAAGCCGCTCTCGGCCGCGAGTGTCCACACATCGGCTTCGGTCGGATAGGACTTGCTCAGTTTGGCGTCGTCGCAATAAAGGGCATAGGGCATCGGATCGCTCCGGACATTCTCTCGAATAACATTCATGGACGCCCCGGGTTCGCGATGCGTCCGCAGGGCACTTCAACGGGGCGTGCATAACTGTGCGACCGCCACCGGGCGGCGCGCGGTGGTTCAGCTCACAGCTTTGCGAGATGTGAACAGGCGGCCTTTTTCCGTCACGGTCACCACCCCGAGAGCGATGAGCGTGCAGGCGAACAGGCCGGAGGTGAAAGGCAACAGGGTGCCGTCATAATGCTGGCCGATGAACGAACCTATGGCGATGCCGAGCAGGGTCGTCAACGTGCCGTAGAGCGAGGACGCAGTGCCGGCGATATGGCCCTGCGGTTCCATCGCCAGCGCCGTGAAGTTCGAAAACATCAGGCCGAAGGCGAACATCATCAGCATCGCCAGCGCAATGAACAGCGCCAGCGACAGGACGTCGGTGGTGGCGGCCAGCAGCATCAGCGCACCGACCACCACGAAGCCCAGCAACGCTGCATGCGACAGCGCACGCATGCCGAACCGATGCACGACGCGGGCATTGAAGAAGCCGGCAATGGCGATGCCGAACGCGATCGAGGCGAAGGCCAGCGGAAAATACGCGCCGAGGTGAAAGATCTCGGTGAACACCTGCTGCGACGTGAACACGAACGCGAACAGCGCGCCCTGGAGCGTGCCGGCGGCGAGGCCGTAGCCGATGGTCTGCCGGTGGGTGATGGTCTGCCGATAGGCCGAGAGTACATCGCGCACGGCCAGCGAGCGGCGCCGGGACATGGGCAGCGTCTCCGGCAGCCGCCAGGCGCTCCAGGCCAGCGCCAGCAGGCCATAGACGATCAGCACCGCGAAGATGCCGTGCCATTCGGTCAGCAGCATCAGGGCCTGGCCGAATGAGGGCGCCACCACGGGCACCGAAATGAACACCATCATGGCCAGCGACATCACGCCGGCCATGCGGCCGCCGGAATAGCAGTCGCGCACGATGGAGACGGCGATCACCCGGGTCGCCGCCGTGCCGAGGCCCTGCAGCAGGCGCGCCAGCAGCAGCGTTTCGAACGACGGTGCCAGCAGCGCCAGCACGCTCGCGATGCAGTAGACGACCATGCCGCCAAGCAGGATCGGGCGGCGGCCGAAGCGATCCGACAGCGGACCGATGACGAATTGCGCGACGCCGAAGCCGAGCAGGAACACCGACAGCACCGTCTGCAACTGGTTGCCATCGGCGATCTTGAAGGCGGCGCCGATATGCGGCAGCGCCGGCAGCATGATGTCCATGGCCAACGGATTCAGTGCCATGATCGCGGCGATCATGGCGACGAATTCGGCAAATCGCATGGGCAGGTGCGCCGTGGACGCAACCGGCGTGTTCGCGTTGATATCGGTCAAGATGAAGTCCCTAGAGGTCACCGCCATTTGGCCGCGGATGCTGCGCTGCACAAGGCGGGTTTCGGCATGGCTGCCTCGCGCCCTCCTGGCGACGGGCTGCCATGAGGGCAGGGCGAGTAGCGGTCAGACCCGGGTTCCCGAGGCCCGTTTGGTGGCCCGGACGAGGCGGGCCATTTCCAGCAGCACGGCCTGTCCGGCCACGGCAAGGTCGCTGGCCCGCATCCGCTGTGAGGCCGTATCCGCGGCCGTGAGCGGCACATGGACGAAGGCGGCGAGGAGTGGGCCGGTCGTTGTGCGCGCCGCCTCGATGGTCCGCCACGACAGGTAATTGCACAGATACCGACCGGCATCGCGGGACAGGCGAACATCGACACCGGTCCGCCGCACGGCCTGCAACAGCCGCGCGGTGTGCGGCCCGAACGACTGCGCATCGGCGCCACGCTGAATGAAGCCGCGGCGCACCGGCGTGCCATCGGCATCCGGCCACAGCATGGAGACGGCATTGCGCGCCCGCGTCTCGATGCGGATATGGGGCGTGCGTGCTGCGAGGCCGAAGCACAGCAGCGCGTCCGGCCGATGCCGCGCGATCAATGCGGGCAACTCCCGATCGACAGTGGCATAGGTGACATCGAAGATATGCGCGATGCGGACGACATCGGCCAAGGCAGGGCGCCGCAACGTCGTCAGCGTCCTGACCAGCGGCATGGTGGGATTGACGGGGGCGCCGGGAAACGGGCCGAAGCCGGTGATGAGGAGGCGGGGCGCGTCGCTCATCGTCGCGCCTCAGTCTTTCAGCAGGCGCATGATGGCTTCGGCGGCCACGGCCGGCGTCATCCTGCCATCGGCGACATCGCGCTCGGTCTGTTTGACCTTGCCGCGAATGCCGGGATCGCTGCGCAACCGCGCCTTCATGCGGTCCTCCAGCATGGTCCACATCCATCGCACCTGTTGCTCGCGGCGGCGCGCTGCGAAATCGCCGGAGGCGTTCATGGCGGTGCGATGGGCGACCACTTTTTCCCACAACTCCGCGATGCCCGTCCTGGCCAGCGCCGAATAGGTCACCACCGGCGGATGCCAGTGCTCCGAGCGCGGCGCCAGGATATGCAGCGCGCCGCGGTAATCGCCGGCGGTGATATTGGCGCGCTTGAGATTGTCGCCGTCGGCCTTGTTGATGGCGATCATATCGGCGAGTTCAATCAGGCCCTTCTTGATGCCCTGCAACTCATCGCCGCCGCCGGGCAGCATCAAAGCGAGGAAGAAATCGGTCATGTCGCACACCGCCGTTTCCGACTGGCCGATGCCGACGGTTTCCACCAGCACGACGTCGAAGCCGGCGGCTTCACACAGCAGCATCGCCTCGCGCGTCTTCGCCGCGACGCCGCCCAGCGTGCCCGACGACGGCGACGGGCGGATGAAGGCGTGCTCGTGGGCGGAGAGGTCCGCCATCCGCGTCTTGTCGCCGAGGATCGAGCCTCCGGTGCGCGCCGAAGACGGATCCACCGCCAGCACGGCGACCTTGTGGCCTTGCGCGATAAGGTACATGCCGAGCACGTCGATGGTGGTCGACTTGCCGACGCCTGGCGAGCCGGTGATGCCGACGCGAAAGGCGCGGCCGGTGTCGGGCAGCACCGCCTGCACCAGATCGCGCGCCAGCGCCTGATGATCGGCGCGCCGGCTTTCCACCAGCGTGATGCCGCGCGCCAATGCCGCGCGCGATCCGGCGCGGATATCGGTGGCGAGTGCGGTGATGTCGATGGGCGCGCGCGTCACTGTGGGGCCTTGCTGTCGTCTAATGCCGGCGCGCCGCCGAAGATCGCAGCACCCTCGGCCGACAGATAAGGCTTCAGCACCGTCCATGGCACGAAGGCCGTGTAGCCGCCCTCGGCATAGGACCCCACCGCATAGGGATCGTAATGGAACGTCAGGCCGGAGCTCTTGCCGGCCGCTGTCGACGGCGTCAGCGACACCGGGCCGATCTTCAGCAGCTTCGGCTCCAGCGCGTCGACCGGGCTTAGATCGGGATTGTCCGGATCGCGCTTCTTCTTTTCAAGTTTGAGATCGGCGACCAC
>SDZE01000451.1 GCA_004173095.1 Bradyrhizobiaceae bacterium | reverse complement strand
GATCCCAACATTCCCGGCTCGACCCGCGAAGCCTTCGCGGTGAGCCTGTCGACCTATGATCGTCTGGTGTCGTTCGGTCGCAAGCAGATGAACGGCAAATGGGTGTTCGATCTCGACACCATTCGCGGTGAGCTCGCTGAGACCTTCGATGTCAGTCCGGATGGTCTGAAGATCACCTTCAAGCTGCGCAAGGATGCGAAATTCCAGGACGGCTCTCCGGTGACTGCGGAGGATGTGAAGTGGTCGCTGGACCGCGTGGTCACCGCCAAGATCCTCGGCAAGGCGCAGTTGCTGACGGGCTCGATGACCGATGCCAGCCAGTTCAAGGTGATCGATCCGCTGACCATCGAAGTGACGTTGCCGCAGCCGGACAAGCTGGCGCTGCCGAATCTCGCCACCGTCTATCCGATCATCATCAATTCGAAACTCGCCAAGGCCCATGTCACCGAGGATGATCCATGGGCGGAAAAGTGGCTGAAGGAAAACACCGCGGGCAGCGGCGCCTATGTGATCGAGCAGTTCAAGCCGGGCGAGCAGGTCATCCTCAAGCGCAACGACGCCTGGAATCGCGGGCCGGATGGCAAGCAGGCCTTCTTCAAGCGTCTGATCGTGCAGTCGGTGCCGGAGCCGGCAACCCGTGCAAGCCTGGTCGAGAAGGGCGATGCCGATATCGTCATCGACCTGCAGGCCAGCGACGCGCAGGCGCTCGAGGCCAAAGGCAAGCTGCAGGTGATCTCGACGCCGCAATATAACGCGATCACTTTCATCTCGATGAACAACCAGATGCCGCCATTCGACAAGCCGGACGTGCGCCGCGCCATCGCCTATGCGTTGCCTTACGACGACATGTTCAAGGCGGCGCTGTTCGGTCGTGGTCTTTTGCTGGCGGGCGCGACGTGGGCCGACGGCAAGCCGCCCAGCGGCGCGTTCCCGATCCCGCAGCCGATCAAGCTCGATCTCGACAAGGCCAAGGCCTATCTCAAATCGGCTGGCTATCCCGACGGGTTCTCGACCACCTTCAGCTTCAATGTCGGCCAGTCGGCGACGGCCGAGCCGATGGCGGCGCTGCTCAAGGAGTCGCTCGCCAAGGTCGGCATCAAGGTCGATATCCAGAAGCTGCCGGATGCGCAGATGTCGACGCAGATCACCGAAAAGAAGGTGCCGTTCTTCGCCGAGGGCATCGTCGCCTGGCTGCCGTCCACCGACTATTTCTACCGCAATTTCTACACCGGCAATCAGCGCTGGAATTATTCGTCGATCGACAATCCGGAGCTGACGGCGCTGGCGCAGAAGGCGCGGTTCGAAGCCGACAAGGCGAAATATGAGGAAGACGGCAAGAAGCTGAACGCGATCAATTTCGATCTGATGCCGCAAATCCCGCTGTGGCAGCCGAGCCAGGATGCGGTGATGGCCGCGAACCTTGCGGGTTACACCTATCAGTTCCATCGTCAGGTCGACTATCGGGACCTCAGCCGGAAATGAATGGGATCCGGTTCAGTGATGCAGCGGGGCGCCGCGCGGCGTCTCGCCTTGCGACGGACAGCGGCTGCGCTTGCGATCATCACCGCAGTCACGACGACCGCGGGTGTCTGACATGATGTGGCTGGTCTCGACAGCAAGGCGTGCGATCATGCGCTTTGCATCGTCGCTGCCCGCATTGTTCGGCGTGCTCGTTCTGACGTTTCTGTTGATGCGCGTGTTGCCGGGCGATCCCGCGGTGTTCTTCGCGTCCGGTCCCAATTCGGGCAAGGAGGAGATCGAGACCATCCGCAAGCAGATGGGCCTCGATAAACCGGTGCCGACCCAGCTCGCATTGTATCTCTACGATGTCGGTCGCGGCAATCTCGGGCGTTCGCTGATGACGGGGCAGGCCGTCACCAAGGACCTGCGCGAGCGTCTCCCGGCCTCGCTCGAACTGACATTCTCGGCGCTGCTTCTCGCGCTGATCTTCGCGATCCCGCTCGGCGTGCTCGCGGCGCTGCGGCCGGGATCGCTGATCGATCACGCCGTCCGGCTGTTCTGCGCGCTCGGGGTCTGCGTGCCGACCTTCGTGTCGGGCCTGCTGCTGATCTACATCTTCTACTATCTGCTCGGTGTGTCGCCGGACCCGACCGGACGCGTCGATATCTTCACCAGCCTGCCGCCCGCCCATACCAGCTTCCTGCTGATCGACTTCGCCATCGCCGGTGACTGGAGCGGCTGGTGGGCCGCGTTCAAGCAGTTGATCCTGCCGGCCTGCACGATGGCGCTGTTCGTCATCGCGCCATTGGCGCGGATCACGCGCGCCTCGATGCTGGCCTCGCTCGGCAGCGATTTCGTCCGCACCGCGCGGTCGGTCGGCCTGTCGTGGTGGCGCATCATCGTCACCTATGCGCTGCGCAATGCCATCCTGCCGGTCATCACCATCGCCGGCATCGTGTTCTCGACCATGCTCGGCGCCAATGTGCTGGTGGAGAAGGTGTTCTCGTGGCCGGGTGTGGCGTCCTATGCGCTCGATGCGCTGCTGTCGTCGGATTATGCGCCGGTGCAGGGCTTCGTGCTGCTGATGGCGTCGGTGTTCGTCATCGTCAATCTCGTCGTTGACGTGCTCTATGGCATCGCAGACCCGAGGATTTCGATCGGATGAGCAGCGCCACCCTCCAGCACGCCGTTTTCATCCTGCGGGGCAATCCGGTCACCGGGCTTGCGGCCATCGGCGCGGCGGTGTTGATCTTCGTCGGCATCTTCGGGCCGTGGATCGTGCCCTATGATCCCATCGCATCGAACGTGCAGAACGCCCTGATGCCGCCGAGTGCCGCGCATTGGGCCGGCACCGACCAGCTCGGGCGCGATGTGTTCAGCCGCATCATCGTCGCGGCCCAGCTCGATCTCGCCATCGCGGTGTCGGCGGTCGGCATTTCCTTTGCGATCGGTGCCGTGGTCGGTGCGTTGTGCGGCTATGTCGGCGGCCGGCTCGACCGCTTCGTCGGCCGCTTCGTCGATGTGCTGATGGCGTTTCCATTGTTCGTGCTGGCCATGGCCATGGTCGCGGCACTCGGCAACCGGGTCGAAAACATCGTCATCGCGACCGCGATCATCAACCTGCCTTTCTATGTGCGCTTCGCCCGCGCAGAGGTGAATGTGCGGCGCAACCTCGGCTGGGTGGAGGCTGCGCGCGCCTGTGGCGACAGCCACGTCTCGGTGGTGCTGCGCTTCCTGCTGCCCAATGTGCTGCCTGCCATGGTGGTGCAGATGTCGCTCAATCTCGGCTGGGCCATCATCAACGCGGCCGGTCTGTCCTTCATCGGCCTCGGCGTCAAACCACCGACGCCGGAATGGGGCATCATGGTCGCTGAAGGCGCGCGGTTCATTTCCACCGGCAAATGGTGGCTGGTCGCGTTTCCCGGCCTGGCACTGATGCTGGCCGTGCTTTGCTTCAACCTGCTCGGTGACGGGTTGCGCGATATCCTCGATCCGAGACAGCGCACGTGATGACGACGAACAAGCCGCTGCTCGATATCGATGATCTCAGTGTGACATTTTCCACGCGTCACGGACCGGTCGAGGCCGTGCGGGGCATTTCGCTGTCGCTGGCGGAAGGCGAAACGCTGGGCATCGTCGGCGAAAGCGGATCCGGCAAGTCGGTGACCGGCTTTGCGATCACACGCCTGCTGGAGCGATCCGGCCGCATCACCCAGGGGCGGATCACGTTCCGGGATCGCGACATTACCCGGCTCACCGACTCCGGCTTGCGCGAGATGCACGGCGCCGCGATGGCGATGATCTTCCAGAATCCGCGCGCTGCGCTGAATCCGATCCGGGCCATCGGCCAGCAGATCGCCGATGCCATTCTGGCGCATCGCCGGATCTCGGCGAGCGAGGCGCGCGCAGAAGCCCTCGAACTGCTCAAGGCGGTCCAGATCAGGGATCCCGAAAAGCGGATGACGGCTTATCCGCACGAATTGTCCGGTGGCATGTGCCAGCGTGTGATGATCGCGATGGCGATCTCGAGCAGCCCGGCGCTGCTGATCGCCGACGAGCCGACCACCGGCCTCGACGTCACCACGCAGAAAGTGGTGATGGATCTCCTGGCCAGTATTGCCGCCGCGCGTGGCATGGCGATCATCCTGATCACGCATGATCTCGGCCTCGCTGCGCGTTACTGCCGCCGCGTGGTGGTGATGGAGAAAGGCAAGCTGGTCGAGCAGGCCG
The DNA here is from genome assembly GCA_004173095.1 of Bradyrhizobiaceae bacterium. Lineage (GTDB taxonomy): Bacteria > Pseudomonadota > Alphaproteobacteria > Rhizobiales > Xanthobacteraceae > Tardiphaga. The sequence goes on along the minus strand of SDZE01000451.1, from coordinate 15,378 downwards.
ATGCGCTGACCTTGTTTCATGCGCCGCAGCACCCTTATACCAAGCGTCTGGTCGCCGCATCGCCGACCGCGACGTCGCGGGTCGAGGATCTCGTGGCCGACGACGACCGGCTGGTGACCCCGGCGATGTCGGCGCCGCCGCCGCTCAAAATACTGCCCGGCACGCCGCCGCTGCTCGAAGTCGTCAAGCTGGTGAAGCGCTTCGATGACGGCACGGTGGGCGTTGCGGATTTCTCCATGGCCATCTGCCCCGGCGAGAGCGTGGGACTGGTCGGCGAATCCGGATCCGGCAAAAGCACGACGTCGCGCATGATCTGTCGTCTGCTCGACCAGAGCGAGGGCACGATCAATTTCAACGGCGAGTCCATCAGCCGGATTTCCGCGCGCGACTTTCATGCGGCGCCGCAGCGGCGCGAGATCCAGATCGTGTTCCAGGATCCCAATGACAGTCTCAATCCGCGCTTCACGGCGTTCGATTGCATCGCGCATCCGCTGATCCGTCTGCTCGGCATGCGCAACGGCGCCGAATTGCGCCAGCGTGTCGGTGAATGCGCGTATCGCGTCGGATTGCCTGCCGATCTGCTGCAGCGTTTCCCGCATCAGCTGTCGGGTGGCCAGAAGGCACGCATCGGCATTGCCCGCGCGATCGCTTGCCGGCCGAAGCTACTGGTGCTGGACGAGCCGACCGCGGCGCTCGACGTGTCGGTGCAGGCCGTGGTGCTGCAACTGCTCGACCGGCTGCGGCGCGAGGACAATCTCGCGTTTCTGTTCGTCAGCCACGATCTCAATGTCGTCCGCATGATGTGCCAGCGCACCATCGTGTTGCGCAATGGCGCCATCGTCGAGCAGGGCGAGAGCCATGCCTTGTTCACACATCCGCAGACGGACTATACGCGCGAACTGGTCGCGGCCGTGCCGCATATCGAGGCGCCGAAAGCGCTGCTGCAGGCCGTGGCCAGACCATAACGCGCGATTATAGGCATCCCATCATTTGGTATTATCCGTATGGATGGTTCGCGCTTAGGGTTCGGCACCAATACAATGACCGGGCATAGGGACGTGATCGTGAGCGCAGGCAGCGGATTGATCGACAGGCTCACGGAGATCGTCGGCGCCGCCCATGTCCTGATCGAACCCAACGACCAGGCGCCGTTTCTGTCTGACTGGCTCGGCAAATATCGCGGCAGCGCCGCCGCGGTGGTGCGCCCCGGCACCACGCAGGAGGTCGCCGATGTGATGGCGGCCTGTGCCGCGGCGCGTGTGCCCGTCGTGCCGCAAGGCGGCCATACCAGCATGTCCGGCGGCGCGACGCCGGATGCATCCGGCCAGGCCGTCGTGCTGTCGCTCGTGCGCATGAACCGGATCCGTGCGCTCGATCCGATCGGACAGACCATCGCCGTCGATGCCGGCGTCGTGCTGGCGAGGTTGCAGGACGCCGCACAGCAAGCCGGCCTGTTTTTTCCCCTCAGTCTCGGCGCCGAAGGCAGTTGCACCATCGGCGGCAATCTCGCGGCCAATGCCGGTGGTGTGGCCGTGCTGCGCTATGGCGTGATGCGCGAACTCACACTGGGCGTCGAAGTGGTGCTGCCGGACGGCCGGATCTGGAACGGGATGAAGGCGCTGCGCAAGGACAATACCGGCTACGCGCTGCGCGATCTCTTCATCGGATCGGAGGGCACGCTCGGAATCATCACCGGCGCCGTGCTGAAACTGTTTCCGCGGCCGACGGCGCGCGCCACGGCATTTGCGGCCGTGGCCGATGTCGGTTCGGCCTTGCGACTGCTGGGCGTGATCCGCGCACACTGCGGCGATCGGCTGACGGCGTTCGAATTCCTGACCGGCGAAACGCTGGCCATGATCCAGCGGCAGATCGATGACGTCCGCGTGCCGCTCGCCAGGATGCCGGCGGCGGGCGTGCTGATCGAACTCAGCGATATCGATGACGAGACGGCATTGTCGGCACGGCTGGAGCGCGCGCTCGGCGCTGCCATGGACGATGCTGTAATCACCGACGCGGTCGTCGCGCAGGATCATGCGCAGGCGAAAGCGATGTGGCGCCTGCGCGAGAGCGTATCGCAGGCGCTGGTGCGCGAAGGCAAGGCGATCAAGCACGACATTTCGGTGCCGGTGGCGGCGATCGCGGACTTCGTCGCCGCAGCCGATCGGGCCGTCGCCGAAGCGATGCCCGGCATACGGCCGATGGTGTTCGGCCATCTCGGCGACGGCAATCTGCATTACAATCTGATGCGGCCGCTCGACATGACCGATGCGGCGTTCGTCGGTGAAGGCGCGATGCTGACGCGGATCGTGCATGACGAAACCAGCCGGCGTCATGGCTCGATCAGCGCCGAGCATGGCATCGGGCAATTGCGGGTCGGCGAGATGAGCGTCTGCAAGGCACCGATCGAGATCGAGCTGATGCAGGCGCTGAAACGAATGCTCGATCCGGACGGGCTGATGAATCCAGGCAAGCTGCTGCCCGCGTGACATGATCAGGGAAATCAGATGACGTTGTTGAATGAAACCGCGCGCGGCGTCTATGTGATCGCCGTCACGCCATTCGCCGAGAACGGGTCGCTCGATCTCGACAGTGCCGACCGCATGGTCGAGTTCTATCTGGAGAAGGGCGCCACCGGCCTGACGCTGCTCGGCATGATGGGCGAGGCGCCCAAGCTCACCGCCGATGAATCGCGCGTGCTCGTGCGCCGTGTGCTGGCGCGGACGGCCGGGCGTGTGCCGATCGTCGTCGGTGTGTCCGGGCCGGGCCTGGCCGCCATGGGCGAATTGACCAAGGCCGTGATGGACGACGGCGCGGCCGGTGTGATGGTGGCGCCTCCCGGCAATCTGCGGACCGACGATCAGATCGTGGCCTATTACGACATGGTCGCGGAGACCATCGGCAGCGCAACGCCGCTGGTGCTGCAGGACTTTCCGCTGTCGACGGGCGTGCAGTTCACGGCTGCGGTGATTCTGAAGATCGTCGCGCGCCTGCCCAATATGGTGATGCTCAAGCACGAAGACTGGCCGGGGCTCGCCAAGCTCGCCGCCATCCGCGCCGCCAGCGACAACGGCACCGCGCGGCGCATTTCGATCCTGGTCGGCAATGGCGGCGTGTTCCTGCCGGAGGAACTGACCCGCGGCGCCGATGGCGCGATGACGGGCTTCGCCTATCCGGAAATGATGGTGGACGTCTGGCGCGCCCATGCCGCCGGCGACGTCGAGCGCGCGCATGATCTGTTCGATGCCTATCTGCCGCTCGCCCGTTATGAGCAGCAACCTGGACCCGGACTTGCGATCCGGAAATATATTCTGGCCAAACGCGGCGTCATCGCATCGGCCGCGCTGCGCAAGCCCGGCGCTGCATTGTCGGCCACCGATATCATCGACGTGGAGCGGTTGATTGCACGTCAGACACGCCGCCTGAAGGAGCTCGGCTGATGGATCTCGGATTGACTGGAAAGACGGCGCTGGTGCTCGGCGCCAGTCGCGGCCTTGGCGCCGCCGTGGCGCAGACTTTGGTGCAGGAAGGCGCCAGCGTCATCGCGGCGGCACGCAACACGAACGATATCGCAGCCTGGGTGGCGGCCTTGCCAGCCGAGCAGCAGCGGCGGGTGACGCCCATGCATGTGGATGTCGGCGATCTCGCCACGGTGGATGCGCTCGTCGATCGTCTGCTGGCGCAATCCGGCGTCGATATCGTGATCGCAAATTCCGGCGGCCCACCTCAGCGCGAAGCCAAGGATGCCACGCGCGACGACTGGCTGCGGCAATTCGAGGCGATGGCTGCGAACCTGTTCCATCTGGTGCAGCGCCTGTTGCCGGGCATGCAGCAGCGCGGCTGGGGACGCATCGTCACCATCGGATCGACCGGCATCGCGCAACCGATCCCGCGGCTGGCGCTCTCCAACGGCATCCGCGCTGCCGTGGCCGGGTGGTCGAAGACATTGGCGACGGAGGTGGCGGCGCAGGGCATCACCGTCAACATGGCGCTGCCGGGCCGCATCCATACCGAACGTGTGGACCAGATCGACAAGGCGGCGGCGGACCGCGCCGGCAGCAGCATCGATGCCGTGGCGAAAGCGTCGATGGCGACCATCCCGGCGGGACGCTATGGGCGCCCGCAGGAATTTGCCGACATGGTCGCCTTTCTCGCCAGCGAGCGCGCGTCCTATGTCACCGGCGCCATGATCCGCATCGATGGCGGCCTGATCCGCAGCGTGTGATGTCGGACGCTGAATCAAGCGGCGAGCTTCGACTCAGGCGGCATCGGCCCGGCGCAATGTAATGCGGGTGAGTTCGGACGGGCGACCGAGGCGCAAAGCGAAGCCGGGCCAGAGTCCGGTGCCGTTGTTGACGTAAAGCGTCATCCTGCCGACCTGATAGCGGCCGGAGACGTAGCCTGCATTGGCGCGCGCGGCGAGCCGATCCAGACCGGCGATCAATCCGCCATGGGTGTGTCCGGATAGCTGCAGCTGCACGCCGAGCGCTGCGGCGTGGCGTGCGCCGCTCGGCTGGTGGTCGAGCAGGATGACGGGCACGCCATCGGGAGCGCCGGCGATGGCGGCTGCGAGGTCGGGCGTGGCGAGTCCGCTGCCGCGCGACGCGCGATCGGTGACGCCGGCCAGGACGAGCTGCCCGCCGCCGCGATCGAGCACGACGTGGCGGTTCTCCAGCGTGACCATCCCCATCGCGGCGTAATGCTGCATCCAGATCGTGTAGCCGAAATAGTATTCGTGATTGCCCGGGATCATGTAGACGCCGTCGGTCGCACGCAGGTCGCGCAGCGGCGCCACGTCGGCGCGGCGCATGGCGGGTGTGCCGTCGATGAGGTCGCCGGTGATGGCGATCAGATCCACGCCGAGGCTGTTGGAACGCTCGACCACGGCACGCGCCCATGATGCGGGGAACAGGCGGCTGATATGGAGGTCCGTCAGTTGCAGGATGGTGTAGCCGTCGAACGGCTGTGGAAGCCCGTGGATGCGGACCTCGATGTCCTTCAGCGGCGGAATCCGCGTGGCCTGCATGACGCCGATGGCGGCCAGGCCAGCGGCGAGTCCGGCCATCGCGTAGCGGAGGCCATCGGGGATGCTGACGCTCGGACCCGGAACGAGCGCGCCGACGAGCGTTGCCGCGTCGAGCAGCAGTTGCAGCAGCGCGAGCAGAATGATGCTCGAGAACACCCAGTTGAATGCAACGACGACCGGGCGCGGAAACTCGGGGCAGAGCACCGAGCCCGACGACAGCTTGCTCCAGAAATGGAATTGCGACGCCGCCAGCAACACAATGGCAACGGCGATTCTTGCAGCGAGCGGAAGATCAAGGGGCCAGAGGAAGCGGGTGACGACGAGCAGCCAGGGCAGGGCAAAAATGAAATGAAAAATAGGACTTCTCCGCAACCGATCGACGCGATCATGATGACGTAATCATGCCGGCGCCACCCCGCAATCGCAGGGCAGGCCGGGCTTCCGTGCAGCATATCCTAGATCGGCAGGCCCAGTTGCGGCTCGTGCTCGTCATCGGTCGTCTGCGCCAGCGAGGACAGCGACACGCCGAGCAGCCGGATCGCCTTCGGCAGCGGCATCAGATTGCGCAGCAGGCCGACCGCCACCTGTTCCAGATCGGTGCGATTGGAGACGGCAGACTGCAGGGACTGGCTGCGCGAGATGATCTCGAAATCGAAGAACTTGACTTTGAGGGTGACCGTCCGGCCGCGGTTGCCGCTGGTCTCGCAATGCCGCCAGACTTTATCGATCAGCGGCTGCAGGGCTGCAACCATGGCGTCGAGTTCGGTCAGGTCCTCGAAGAAGGTGTTTTCGGCGCCGACCGATTTACGGACGCGGTTGGCGCGCACGGGGCGTTCGTCGATGCCGCGCGAGATCCAGTAGTAATAGGTGCCGGCTTTGCCGAACCGCGATTCGAGAAAAGACAGCGACTGATTGCGGATGTCGAGCCCGGTGTGGATGCCGAGCGCCTTGAACTTGGCGGCGGTGGCAGGCCCGATGCCGTGGAATTTGCCGACAGGGAGGGTCTCGACGAAGCGCGCGCCCATCCCCGGCGAGATCACATACTGTCCGTTCGGCTTGCGGTGATCCGAAGCGAGCTTGGCGAGGAATTTGTTGTAGGAGATTCCGGCCGAGGCGTTGAGATCCGTCTCGGCCTTGATCCTGGCGCGGATCATCAGTGCGATATCGCGCGCGAGCGGAATGCCCTGCAGATTGTCGGTCACGTCCAGATAGGCTTCGTCCAGCGACAGCGGTTCGATGATCGGCGTATGCTCGGCGAAGATCGCCCGGATCTGCTGACTGATCGCCTTGTAGACCTCAAACCGGGGCTTTACGAAAATCAGATCGGGGCATTGACGCCTGGCGGTAATCGACGGCATCGCAGACCTGACGCCGAACGTGCGGGCTTCATAGCTGGCAGCGGCCACCACGCCGCGCTCGCGCGAGCCGCCGACGGCCACCGGCTTGCCGCGCAATTGCGGATCGTCCCGCTGTTCAACCGACGCATAGAAGGCATCCATGTCGATGTGGATGATCTTGCGTGGCCGTGCCTCTGCAGGTTCATCGTCGTTCAACGTGACATCGGTTTCCATGTGCCGTCCCGGATCGCCGGCATCATTCTAGCATCGATGTCGCGCGCGGTGTCACCGTGATGGCGCGCAGTCCCGGTTATGCTGTTGCCTTGTCGGCTGAACGATCTCCGCGTGCGCCTTTGGTCTTGGCGGACTCGTCGCCGGTCTTTTCCGCCGCAGCCCGCTCCTCGCATTTGCTGCGGATCTCCTCGAGCTCTTCATCGGTCAGGTGCTCGATGCCCACGAATGAATTATGCGCAGCGCTGGCGCGGATCAGTTCGTCGAGCTTGACCTGGATCGCGGCGCTGTCGCGGTTCTGCGAATTCTGGATCAGAAACACCATGAGAAAAGTGACGATGGTGGTGCCGGTATTGATGACGAGCTGCCACGTATCGGAGTATTGAAACAGCGGGCCGCTGACCGCCCAGATGATGACAACGCTCGCCGCGAGGATGAATGTGCTGGCGCGCCCGGCCGCGTTCGAGGTCCAGTTGGCCACGCGATTGAAAACGTCCGAGAAGCCTCCGTCTTCAGCCTGCTTCTTAGACATGCCAGTTCCGATCTTTCATAGCGTTGTTGGAAGTCGCGTGGAGCACAATCATGGTTCTGTGCCGCGAGCCGGGATCGGCGCGCCGAATATCGCGGTGTTGAGAAGAGGTGCATACGCCGGGAACGGGTTAGATTGCCACGCGTACCGATGCGTTGCTGTCGCGACGAGAAACCGGCAAAATCGCCGCGTCCATCGATCCCCGTTAGGGCCGGTTGACACCCGGCGTATGCTGTCGATGAAATAAGCTAAAGCGGGAATGGTTTCCGCAAAGGTGATGATCGTATTCACTGCGGCGGTCTGGCGCGGATAATCACCGCAGTCGATCTAACTCGTCTGGCTGCTTCTCGGGCTGCCATTCCCAATTATCGCGCGCGTGGACGTAAAACCCGAGCAGCTGGCCCTCGGTGTCGCTGCCCGGTGCGAGCATCGGCACACGGTCGCTGGGCGCCGTCAGCTGCTCGCCGTCCTTCGGGCCGCCGGAGCACAGCCCCGAGAAATCTTCGCTCATCATCCGTCCTTATGTCAGTCTCTGATCCGTCTCTTGGACTGCAGTTCATCGGCGCGGTTGTCGTCCTCGCGGCGGTTTTTGCCATCGCGATCCTCCGCTTCGCTCACTGCTGCTGAGCTGCTGATCCGTTAAGGAACGAGCCGCATTTGGCCCGGTTCCACTGGCCATCCCAAAATAGGGACGAGGGGCGGGCGGCACGGCGTCGCAGGACGGTTTCGCGGCGGTTGCTTATTGCGCTTCTCTCGTCGCCGCTGGCTTTGTCGCGTTGAGAGGGCAAAATGCCGGTATCAAGCCGCTTCCGGTTCGTCTAACATCGCGGTTCCGATGAGCCGGGCACTTGCAGCTCGACCCCATGATCACAGCCACGCCAGGTCAATGACCCCAGTCTTGGAGCCGAAGTTCGACCGCAGCCCGCCAGAGCCCGCGTTTTTGCTCGGCGGAGGTGCGTGTGCCGATCTGATCGCCACGAAGAACTGGGCGGCAACGCCTCTGGGCGCCATCGAGACCTGGCCACACTGCCTGCGCAGCGCCGTCGCGCTCCTGCTGCGATCGCGCGTGCCCATCGTCATGTTGTGGGGCGCCGAAGGCGTCATGCTCTACAACGACGCATATTCCGGCTTTGCCGGCGGCCGCCATCCCGAACTGCTGGGCTCCAACGTGCGCGAGGGCTGGCCGGAGGTTGCGGCCTTCAATGACCATGTCATGAATGTCTGCCTGGCCGGCGACACGCTGCATTATCACGACCAGGAACTGACCCTGCATCGCCATGGCTCTCCGGAGCAGGTGTGGATGGATCTCGATTATTCGCCCGTGCTGGATGAAGACGGCGCGCCGGCAGGCGTGTTCTGCATCCTCGCCGAAACCACCGAGCGCGTCGCGGCCGATCGACGAACCATGTTTCTGCTGTCGCTGTCGGACCAGTTGCGACCATTGACGACGCCGGCGGACATCATCCGTCTGACCGCCGATCGTCTCGGTGATTGGCTGAATGCGAGCCGGGTGTTCTACGCGGAGATCGCCAATGGCATGATGACCGTCGAGCGCGATTTCTGTCGCGGCGTCGATTCCATCGTCGGCGAACATTCGCTGGAAGCATTCGGTCCCGATCTGCTGGCCGCTTACAATGTCGGAACGCCGGTGGTGGTGCGGGACGTCAGCGCGGATGCCAGGTTGAGCCTGGAGGCCCGCGCCGGATTGAGCGCGCGGGACGTCGGCGCCTTCGTCGATGTCGTTCTGTTCGAGGAGGCGCAATGGGTCGGCCTGCTGGCCGTGCAGAGTGCCACGCCGCGGGACTGGACCGCGGCGGAGAAAACCCTCATTCAAGAGGTCGGCGAGCGCGTCAAGGTCGCGGTCGAGCGCGCGCGGGCGGAACGTGATCGGCTGTGGGACCTGTCGCAAGACCTGCTCGCCCGTGCCGACTATGCCGGCATGATGTCGGCGGTGAGCCCGGCCTGGACGCGGGTGCTCGGCTGGAGCCAGCACGAACTGCTGACCCGTGGCTACGTCAACTTCATGCATCCCGACGATGCGCCTCCGACGATCGCGGCCATCAACCGGATGGCCAGCACGCATCAACCGACCCGCTTCGAAAATCGCATCGCGGCACGCGACGGATCCTGGAAGCACATCGAATGGACGGTGGCTCCCGAGGCCGACGGCACCAACTTCGTTGCGGTCGGGCGCGATCTCAGCGAGGCCAAGGCGCGCGAGGCGGATCTGCTGGCTGCCCAGGAAGCGCTGCGCCAGAGCCAGAAGATGGAAGCGGTCGGCCAGTTGACCGGCGGCATCGCGCACGATTTCAACAACATGCTGACGGGTGTGATCGGCGGCCTGGACCTGATCCGGCGCAATATCGCGACCGGCAATATGGAGCGGGTCAACAAATATCTGGAAGCCGCCAGCACCTCGGCCCAGCGCGCTGCGGCGCTGACGTCACGGCTGCTCGCGTTCGGGCGGCGGCAGTCGCTCGATCTGAAGGCGACCGATGTCAACGCCGTGGTCACGAGCATGGAGGATCTGCTGGGTCGCACGCTCGGCGAGCAGATCAAGCTCGAGACCCATCTCGCGCCTGATCTCTGGGCGGCCTATACCGATATCAGCCAGTTCGAGAGCGCGGTCCTCAATCTCTGTATCAACGCGCGCGACGCGATGCCCAAGGGTGGCAAGCTGATCGTCGAGACCGACAATACCGAACTGGACGATCGTTACGCGCGTGACTATCCCGAGCTGGAGCCCGGCGATTACGTCGTGCTCAGCGTGACCGACACCGGCACGGGCATGTCGGCGACGACGGTCGAAAAGGTGTTCGAGCCGTTCTTCACCACCAAGCCGGTCGGCCAGGGCACCGGTCTCGGCCTCTCGATGATCTACGGTTTTGCGCGCCAGTCCGGCGGCCACATCCGGATCTATAGCGAACCCAATCACGGCACCACGGTGAAGCTGTTTCTGCCGCGCTCGAAAGATGCGGCGCAAGCCGACGTCGTGCAGAAGGCCGTCGCCCCGCGCGGCGCCGGCGAGACGGTGATGGTCGTCGAGGACGATACCTCGGTGCGCCTGATCGTCACCGAAGTGCTCGACCAGCTCGGCTACAGCGCCATCGAAGCCGTCGATGCGGTCACCGCGATCCCGATCCTGCAGTCGCAGCGACGGATCGACCTGCTGGTCACCGATGTCGGACTGCCCGGACTCAATGGGCGTCAACTCGCAGAAATCGCGCGCCAGTCGAGGCCCGATCTCAAGGTCCTCTTCGTGACCGGCTACGCCCAGAACGCAGCCGTCCGCTCGGGCTTCCTCGATCCCGGCATGGACATGATGACCAAACCCTTCGCCGTCGATGCACTGGCAACGAAGATCCGCGAGATCCTTGAAGTGTGAGGGCGGCCTGGGTGTGGTGCGCCTTCACGAAAAATGAGCCGCGCATCTGCTCATCCGATACTTCGCTCATGGGGCGTCCCGGTCGGGTGCGACGTCAGCGCGTTGGCGTGGACGGGACCTGACCGGGCTTTGGAGCGGCACGGCGCGGGATCATCGCGATGATCACCAAGACGACCGTGATGATGGCGAACGTGATCGTCAGCGGGCTTGACACAAAGATCGCGAGATCTCCGTCAGAGATCGCCAGCGCCTGGCGCAGCGAGCGTTCGAAGACCCCGCCAAGCACATAAGCGAGAATGACGATGCCGAGGTCATACCCATAGCGGCGCAGAATATAGCCGACCACGCCGAACAGAACCGCCAACAACACGTCCGTCGCCGCGCTGTTGGTCGAATAGACGCCGATCAGACAAACAACCAGGATGATGGAGGCGAGCCAGGCGCGCGGCACTTCGAGAATACGGACGAACAAGCCCACCAGTGGCAGATTGAGAACCAGCAGCATGACGTTGCCGACATACATGCTTGCGACGACGCCCCAGAAAATTTCAGGTTGTCTTTCGATGATCGTGGGCCCGGGCGCGACGCCGTGGATCATGAAGGCGCCCAGCAGCAACGCGGTGATCGCGTTGGCGGGGACCCCCATGCACAGCAGCGGCACGAAGGCGCCGGCCGTGCCGGCATTGTTCGCCGCCTCGGGGCCGGCAAGGCCTTCTACCGCGCCCTTGCCAAACTCATCGGGATTCTTCGAGAGCTTGCGTTCCATCGCATAGGACAGGAAGGTCGCAAGGACGGCGCCCCCGCCGGGGATCAGGCCGACAAGAAAGCCGAGGAAGGTCCCGCGAACGACCGGCGCAACCGAACGTCGCGCCTCGTCGCGGTTCGGCATGAACTCCAGAAAGCTGGCCGGCGTCGCCATCACCTGCATTTTCTCCGGTTTGCGGAGCGCCATGGATAGAAGCTCGGAAATGCCGAACAGGCCGATGGCGAGTGGCACGAGGTCTATGCCGCCGGCCAGATGGAAGACCCCGAACGTGAGGCGGGGCGTAGCCGCCATGGGATCGGAGCCGACGGATCCCAACAACAGGCCGAACGCCGCCATCAGAAGCGCCTTGGGCTTGGATCCGTTGGAAAAATAGGTCACCAGCGCGATGCCCGACAGCATCACCATGGCATATTCGGCCGGCCCGAACGCCAGCACCCAGCGGGACAATGGGGGCGACAGGTAGGAGATCGCCACCACCCCGACGGTGCCCGCGAAAAACGAGCCGAACGCAGCGATGCCGAGAGCCGCGCCGGCGCGCCCCTTGCGCGCCATCTCGTAGCCGTCCAGGCAGGTCACCACCGACGAGGCCTCGCCGGGGATCCTCATCAACACCGAGGTGATGGTGCCACCATAGGCCACACCGTAGTAAATGCCGGACAGCATGATGATCGCCGATGTGACGTCCATCTTGTAGGTGATGGGCAACAGGATCGCGATCGTGGTCAGCGGGCCGAGGCCAGGCAGGATGCCGACGACCGTGCCGAGGAAAACACCGATGAAGCAATAAGCGAGCGTCGCTGGCTGGAAGACGGTGGCGAAGCCACCCATCAGATTTTCCATTACAGCAATCCGGTTGAACGCAGCAGCGTGCGAAGGGCGATGTCCGGAGCTCTCTCCGGAAGGCTCACATTCAACAGCCAGCCGAAACCGACCTGACCGACCGCGGCGACCGTAAACGCCGTGATCAGCGATGCGCGCCAGCTGACGCGTTCAGCAAAGCGCATGATGGTGATGACGACGACGATGCACGTCACGGTGAAGCCCGCCCACCAGCATCCGGCAACCAGCAATGCGAGAGCCAGCAGATAGATGTGAAAGACACGCCGCTCTTCAGGCGGTGCAAGGCCATAGCGCGGCACGGCATTGTCGTCATCGCCGCCTGATGAGGGCTCTTCCTTGTCCGTGAAGAACATCACCACAGCCAGGACGATGGCGATGATCGACACGACCTGAGGATAAAACCCCGTTCCCGGGCCATCGAAACCCCAGCGCGGGAGCAGGAACGCCTGCCAGCAAGCTGCTATTGCGGCAAGGAGCAAACCCAGCGCGGTCCAGCGCGATCCGGTCATCCACATGGACGGATCAGCGCGTCTTCATGCCGGATTCAGTCATGATCTGAATGAATAGCGGCTCCATCTCCCTCATATATTTGTAGAAGTCAGCGCCGTTGCGGTAGGAGGGCGCCACGCCCAGCTTATCGAGCTGGTCAAGGACTTCCGGATCTTTCAGAGCGACCTCATAGGCCTTCTCCATCCGATCTCGGATAGATGGATCGACGCCGCGCGGAAACGCGTATCCCATCGGGCCGATACTGATGAAATTGTAGCCGAGTTCACGCAGGGTCGGAACATTGGTGAAATTCGGCCATCGCTCCGGCGATGATGATGCGAGCAAACGCAGGGCGCCGGAGTCGAGTTGCGGCTTCATCTCGGTATAGGTTTGCAACGTGATATCGACGTGACCGCCGACGGCCTGCAACACAGATTCAGAGCCGCCGGCGAACACGATCCATCTGAGATTGGCGCCGTTGAACTTGTTCAATTGAAACATCGGCAGCACGTTGTTCGGACTCGTCGAACTGTAAGTGAGCCGCTTCTGCTTCGATCGCGCGATCATGTCCTCGATGCTGGTGATGGGCGAATTCTTGGCAACGCCGATGCCATATCGCAACTCGGTCGCCTGTGCGATCAGATCGAACGCGTCCCATGCCTTGAACGGAACATCCATCATGTGCGGGGCGGTGAGATAGGTCGAAGAACCGACGAGGCCCATCGTGTAACCATCGGGCGCGCTGCGGGCCAGTTCGGCTGGCCCCAACTGCCCGGCGGCACCCGGGATGCTCTTGACGACGATCGTGACGCCCAAAGTCTTCTCGAGGCTCCGCGCCAGTGCGCGCGCCGTCAGCTCGGTCGAGGATCCCGGAGGAAAATTGTTGATGAGCGTGATTTCTTTGCGAGGCCAGTCGGTCGCTGCCTTTGCAGAAACGATCGGAACGAAGCTGGAGCCCAACAGCGCGAGTAGTGTCGCAAGATATCGAAGGCGAATAATTCGCATCCTGTTTCTCCCTGCTATCTCTTTTTATTTGTTGCTTCGAATGTAGGGCCGTCGTTGCGGCTGTCAATGCGCGTCGTCTGCGTTACGATGTCCTTCTGTGTTGCATTGCATCCGACACCCGCGCGCTTGCTCGCCTGAGCAATCCGATCTGCGCGCGCGGATACTTCCACACCAAGAGCGCTCTCATTCAACGTGACTTGACGTTAGTGGTAAGCGCATTGCGCCTGCGCGTCTCTGCGGGTTGCCGCCGCTTCGCATCCGGTCGATAAGCGTCGTCTGTGATCCCAAGCGAGCGTGCATTCTCCATGACCGACCAACATGACGTCCCCCCGGCCACCGGCTGGGATACCATCGATGCCCGCGCCGCCGGCTATACGCCCGACAAGCTCGCGGCCGCCGTGGCTTTCGCGCAGGCGCATGAGACGCCGTGGCCACGCGGGTTCTATTACGACGATGGCCGCTATGCGCCGAATGTGGACTGGAACGAGACCGGGCCTTGGAGCGCGGTGCTGGGGCCGGTGCGCGAGCGCGGCGGGCCGGCGGGCATGGTGCTGCTGGGGGGACGTCTGCTGGCCTCGTGGGGCGACATCGCGCGCGCGGATATGACGTTCTCCATCGCCAAGAGCTATCTCGCCACGCTGGCGGGGCTGGCGCTGGATGACGGGCTGATCGGCGATCTCGACGAGCCGGTCGCTACGCGCGTGCCGGGGCCGCTGTTTGCCGACGCGCACAACGCTGTCATCACCTGGCGTCAGCTGCTGCAGCAGACCAGCGAGTGGCGCGGCGAATTGTTCGGCAAGCCGGACCAGATCGATCACCACCGGCTGGTGGCGCCGAATGCCGACAACAGCCGCAAGGGCGAATTGCGCGCGCTGCAGAAGCCTGGCTCGTTCTACGAATATAACGACGTGCGCGTGAATCTGCTGTCGCTCAGCCTGCTGCATCTGTTCAAGCAGCCGCTGCCGGAGGTGCTGCGCGCGCGCATCATGGAGCCGATCGGCGCCTCCAAGAACTGGAGCTGGGTCGGCTACGACAATTCCTTCGTCGAAATCGACGGGGTGCGGATGCAGTCGGTGCCGGGCGGCGGCCATTGGGGTGGCGGCATGTTCATCGGCGCCGACGACCACGCGCGGCTCGGCCTGCTGATGGCGCGCGGCGGCGTGTGGGGCGGGCGGCGGCTGCTGTCGCAGGCCTGGATCGATGCGATGTGGACGCCGTCATCGCTGCAGCCGAATTACGGTTTGCTGTGGTGGCTGAATCGCGGGCCGCATGCCAATGCCGGCGCGCCGGACACCGCGGTCTATGCGCTCGGCGCCGGCGGCAACATGATCTGGATCGATCGCGACGCCGACATGATCGCCGTGACCCGCTGGCTGCCGAGCGCCAAGGCACCGGAGTTCATCCGGCAGCTGATCGCGGCGCGGGGGTAAGACGCTCTTGTTAGTGTAGTTACAAAGCGCCGTCATGGCCGGGCTTGTCCCGGCCATCCACGTCTTGACTTGGTGCAAGACGTGGATACCCGGCATGCGCCGGGCATGACGGTGAATTTGCCAATTACATCTCAGAGAGCCGCGCTGCCCGGGCGTCTTCAAAACAAAAACCCCGACGGTGCTTGCGCTCCGTCGGGGTTGTTTTGCTCGATGCTGCTCGTCGCTTACTTGACGCGTTTGATGGCGTCGCTGAGGATCGAGACGAGGTCGTCGATATGGTTCTTCTCGACGGTCAAGGGCGGCGACATGGCGAAGGCATCGCCGCTCTGGCGGATATACAATC
>SDZE01000250.1 GCA_004173095.1 Bradyrhizobiaceae bacterium | reverse complement strand
GCGCTGTATCCGCCGACCCGGCATCTCGCCGTCAAGGTGCGGCTGTTGATCGATTTTCTGGTCGCGCGTTTCGCCGGCGTGCCGAGCTGGGATGCGCGCTTCTAGCGCCACACCGCGCGCATGCGTGAATTGATATCGAAGCGCACATTCGGCATGGCGCTGCGCGCAGCTTCCGATCCGGCGCGCGGCCAGCTGGTGCGCTCGAACAGATGCAGCAGCGCTTCAGGAATGAAGCGCGTCCGCGACGCATAGACGTGGCGATCGCCCTGCGCATGCTGGCCGTGAGTGAAGAAGCGCTGCGGCACCATCAGATGCAGATCGTCCTTGGCGCGTGTCATCGCCACATAGAGCAGACGCCGCTCCTCCTCGATTTCGGCGGAGGTGCCGGTGCCGAGATCGGACGGCATGCAGCCATCGACGACATTCAGGACATAAACCGACTTCCATTCCTGTCCCTTGGCGGAATGGATGGTGGACAGAATGAGATAGTCATCATCGAGCAGCGGCACGCCGGCCTGATCGCTGGTGGCATCGGGTGGATCGAGCGTCAGCTCGGTGAGGAACCGTTCGCGCGACGGATAACCCGCGGCGATCGATTCCAGCTGAATCAGATCGGCGCGGCGCGTCGGCGAATCCTCATGGATGCGATCGAGATGCGGCTCGTACCAGCGGCGCGCCAGTTCGAGTTCGGCGGGCCAGCCGGCGCGGCCGGATTTGATCTCGCTGACCACGTCGATGAAGCCGCGCCAGTCATGCGCCGCACGTGGCGGCGATGGCGCCAGCGCAAGAGCCATGATCGGATCGGGCGACGTGACGATGTGATCCAGCGCCTTTTGCGCCGAGGCCGGCCCGACGCCGGGCAGCAGCTGCATCAACCGGAAGCCGGCGACGCGATCACGCGGATTTTCGACGAAGCGCAGCAGCGCCAGCATGTCCTTGACATGGGCGGCGTCGAGAAATTTGAGGCCGCCGAATTTGACGAACGGGATATTCCGGCGCGTCAGTTCGATCTCCAGCGGGCCGCTATGCGACGAGGTGCGGAACAGCACGGCCTGTTCCTTCAGCCGCGCGCCGCCCTCGCGATGATCGAGCACGCGTTCGACGATGGCGCGGGCCTGATCGGCTTCATCCCGGATCGTGATGATCTGCGGCTTCGCGGAGGACTCGCGCTCGGTGCGCAGGTTCTTGGTGAAGCGCTCGCGGGCCAGGCCGATGACGCCATTGGCAGCGGCAAGGATCGGTTGCGTCGAACGATAGTTGCGGTCCAGCGTGATGATGGTTGCCGGCGGCGAGAATTGCGTCGGGAAATCGAGGATGTTGCGCACGGTGGCGGCGCGAAACGAATAGATCGATTGCGCGTCGTCGCCGACCACCGTCAGACCGTGCCCCTGCGGCTTCAGTGCCATCAGGATGGTCGATTGCAGGCGGTTGGTGTCCTGATATTCGTCCACCAGAACATGATCGAAACGCCCGCCGATATGCTCGGCGAGTGCGGGCTCGCTGGCCATCTGCGCCCAGTACAGCAGCAGGTCGTCGTAATCGAGCACGTTCTGCTTCTGCTTGGCCTCGACATAGCCGGCGAACAGATCGCGCAGTTCCGCGGCCCAGCCGGCGCACCACGGGAAGTGTGCGGCCAGCACCTGCTCCAGCGGCAGCTCCGCATTGACGCAACGCGAATAAATCGAGACGCAGGTGCCTTTGGTGGGGAAGCGGCTCTCGGTTTTGGAGAAGCCGAGCTCGTGCCTGATCAGATTCATGAGGTCCGCGGAATCCTCGCGGTCGTGAATCGTGAAAGCCGGATCGAGGCCGATCTGTTCGGCATAGTCGCGCAGCAGGCGCGCGCCGATGCCGTGAAAGGTGCCGGCCCAGGTCAGCGCGTCGGTCATCACTCCCGCATTGTTGCCGATCACCTTGCGGGCGATGCGCTCGACGCGGCGAGACATCTCGCTGGCGGCGCGGCGCGAAAACGTCATCAGCAGGATGCGGCGCGGGTCGGCGCCATTGACGATCAGATGCGCGACCCGGTGCGCCAGCGTATTGGTCTTGCCGGAACCAGCACCGGCGATCACCAGCAGCGGCGCAGACGGCGTGGTATCGCGCTCACGCACGCCGTGTTCCACGGCAGAGCGCTGTTCGGGATTGAGGCTGTCGAGATAGGCGGCCGAAGCGAGCAAGGGAATGATCCGTGATGACGAATCACGCTCGCTGATTCCCGTTCTGTTCGCAATGGAAGAGCGGCGCGCCGAAGCGCGCCGCTGAAAGGCTTACGCCGCGCGAACTTCGCGCAGGAACGTCTCCACCTGCGTTTTCAGGTCTTCGCCGTTACGCGACAGTTCCCCGGCAGAATCGACCACCATCGAGGCGGCCACACCGGTCTGGCGTGCGGCGTCGTTGACGCCGGCGATGTTCTCCGAAACCTCGCCGGTGCCGCGCGCCGCTTCCGCAACGTTGCGGGCGATCTCCAGCGTGGCGGCGCCCTGTTCCTCGACGGCTGCCGCGATGGTGCTGGCGATCTCACTGACGCGACCGATGGTCGAGGTGATGTTCTGGATTGAATCCACCGACAGACGGGTGGCATTCTGGATCGACGTCACCTGTGCCGAGATTTCGTCGGTGGCTTTCGAGGTCTGCGTCGCCAGCGCCTTCACCTCGGACGCGACCACGGCAAAGCCGCGGCCGGCTTCACCCGCACGCGCCGCTTCGATGGTGGCGTTGAGTGCCAGCAAGTTGGTCTGCGCGGCGATCTCGCTGATCAGCTTGACCACGTCGCCGATCTTCTGCGCGGCTTCGGCCAGCGTCTGCACTTCGCTGTTGGTGACATTGGCCTGCGAGACGGCATCGCTGGCGACACGGGCGGACTCGTTGACCTGCTGCGCGATCTCGTTGATGGAGGCATTGAGTTCCTCGACCGCAGCTGCGACCGCCTGGGCGCTTTGGGTCGCCTCTTCGGACGCGGCAGCGACCGCTGCGGTCTGCTGGTTCGACTCTTCCGCGGTCTCCGCCATCGATTGCGCCGTGTGGCGCAATTCGGTCGCGGCCGAGCTGACGGCGCTGACAACGCCGCCGACGCCGCTTTCGAAGCGTGCGGCCAGCGCATTCATGGTATCGCGGCGCTCATGCTGCGCGCGTTCGCGCTGCTGATCCTGCGCAGCACGCAACTGCTCGGTCTCGATCAGGCTCGTCTTGAAGACTTCGACGGCACCGGCCATCGAGCCGATTTCATCGCTGCGTCCTGCACCCGGCACGGCGATGCCATGATTGCCGTCGGCAATGGCACGCATGGCTGCCTCCAATGCGTGGATCGGCTTCGCCATGCTGCGGCCCATCAAGGTGGCGACGGCTGCGGCGAGCAACAACACGCCGATCGAGGCAAGTCCGAGCCACGTCAGCGAGCTGCGCGTCAGGGTCTGGTAAGCGGCGGCATCGCGTACGATCTCGAACACGGCGACGGGTTCGCCCGAAAAGCTCTTGATCTGCCCGAACGACGTCGCCGAGGCGCGGCCGTTGAGTTCGCCCTGCTGGATCACGACGTCGCCGGCGAGCGCACGTCGGATGACGTTCGGATCAACGGCAGCAGCGGTCATGGTCGAAGCCAGCGTCTTGGTCGCCTGGCCGTCCATCTGGTGGATGGCTACATCGACCTTGAAGCGTGCCTTCATGCTATCGACGAATGCCTTTCCGAACGGCGCGCCGACATCGACCACGCCAAGGATATTGGTGCCGTCGAGGATCGGCGCGGTGCCGAACACGTTCAGCACGTCGCGGCCCGGCTCGACGCCCCCGATTGGCTTGCGGCTCGTGATTGCCTGGGACACGGTCTTGCGACGCACGGTCATGTCATCGTCGAAGGTCTTCGGGTTGTGAACGCGGGCGAAGCCGTTGCCTGGTGGTGTGGCGACAGTGATGAGTTCAAGGCCGCGCGGCTTGATGTTGGCATAAGGCTGATCCAGCAATGCCAGGGTCGCGGCGCGGTCTTTGGCCCGCACGGCATCCTTCAACTGAGGCATCGCCGCAAGGGTCTCGGCGACGGACAGGGTGGTGCGCGTTTCAGCGTTCAGCGCTGCCGTGAGATTGAGATAGTCGTTCTGCAGTTCGCGCTCGAGGGCGACATCGACGATCGTTTGCTGCTGCCACATGCTGAACGCCGCCAGGACGCCGCACGATCCCGCGCCGACCAGACTGATGGCGACAATCATGCGCGCCGAAATCGATTTGAATATCACCATTGAAAATGCCCCTGTCGCGCAGCAAGAAATTTGCTCCGATCGCGTCACCCCGCGCTCTACGCATACGGACATCGGGTGAAAGCCATCTTAATACCACCGGATAGATGATTATGGTACTATAGTGCTGTTGTTGCGCGCAGGCATTGAAGGCTATTGCGCCGCAGCAAACACAAAACGAGACGTCCACGGGATCCGCGCGGACTCGCGTCCGGCCGACAGGGCACGGGAGAGGCACTCACATCTCCAAAGATCCGCACCGAGCCTTTTTTACCCGAGTTCCATAGCCGTTCCCGCAGTCGCGTTCACGCGAGCGAAACGTCTCCGTCGCAAGGTCGCATCTCAACGCCTTCGAGCCGGATCTGGACGATGACTGCGCGCATCACCGCACTTGAACTGCGAGGACTCACGAAACGGTTCGATCGGCTCGCGGTCGATGCGCTCGACCTGACCGTCTATGGCGGCGAGTTCTACGCATTGCTCGGGGCCAATGGCGCCGGCAAGACCACC
>SDZE01000195.1 GCA_004173095.1 Bradyrhizobiaceae bacterium | reverse complement strand
ATTATGAATGAGCCCGCTTGCTGGAAGCTGCTATACCGACATGGTATCCGCTCGGTCCGAGGAATTAGTCGAAGCCGGCACCGCCTGACGCTAAAAGTACCGATCAACCAAACGCGACCCGGTGTCGCCTGGAGGCATCATCTTGACGATCTATGACGACAACGTTCAACAAGCGATCGAGGACCGCAACATAGAGTTGTTGATCCAGTATGCGTATGGCTATCCCTGTCGTTGCACCACGGTCAAAGGCGAAGCAAAATGCATCTGCAAGATGCAGGCAGATGCCCTCCGCAACAAATTGCAGCCGCGGCCGCTGTTTCAAGACATCATTCAGCCTGCCAACGCGCCGTCCCAACAGATGCGATAAGGCAGCGGCCTACGCGACCGACCAAGCCGCTGGATGACATTTGATGCATTAATCAGAGACCGCCTTTGCCGAAGATGCGCCTGAAAGAGAACCTGCCCCAGAAACTTTGCGCAGCGTGTGGACGCCCATTCTCCTGGCGCAAAAAATGGGAGAAAGACTGGGACCAGGTTAAAACCTGCTCGGTCCGCTGCAAGGCCGAGCAACGGCGTCAGGCCAAACTGCCCATGCCGGGGAGCGTCGATCTATCATGACGCAATTGCGGTTGGTACTCGGTGATCAGTTGACCCGAGACGTCGCAGCGCTCCGCGATATCGCCCAGGGTGACATCATCCTGATGGCCGAAGTTGCCGACGAGACGTCCTATGTCAAACACCACAAGCAGAAGATCGCCTTCCTGTTCTCCGCGATGCGGCACTTTGCCGACGAATTGCGGAAAGACGGCCACCAGGTCGATTACGTCAAACTGGGAGACGCCGGTAACAGCGGCTCGATCGTCGGCGAATTGCGCCGGGCGGTGGCGCGCCACATGCCCACGCAAGTGGTCGCGACGTGGCCGGGCGAATGGCGCTTGCATGCCGAGCTATCCGCGCTCGATCTCGGCATTCCCCTCGACATCCGCGAGGATGACCGGTTCTTCGCGACCATCGAACGTTTCGCGCAATGGGCGTCCGGACGCAAATCATTGCGGATGGAATTTTTCTACCGCGAAATGAGGCGCGAAACCGACCTGCTGATGGAAGGCGACGATCCTGCTGGCGGACAGTGGAATTACGACACCGACAACCGCAAACGACTACCAAAAAACGTACCGACTCCGCAGCGGTTCGGCTTTCCGCCCGATCCCGTGACACAGGAAGTTATCGACCTCGTCGGCAAAACCTTTGCAGATCATTTCGGCGATCTCGACGATTTTGAATGGGCCGTGACGCGCGCGGATGCATTGCGGGCGCTGGACGAGTTTCTGACCACGGCTTTGCCGAACTTCGGCAAATATCAGGACGCGATGGCCACCGATGAGCCTTTCGTGTTCCACGCGGTGATATCGCCTTATCTGAATGCCGGGCTGTTGACGCCGCGCGAGGTTTGCACCGCTGCGGAACGCGAATACATCGCGCGACGGGCGCCGCTCAACGCGGTCGAAGGGTTCATTCGGCAAATCCTCGGCTGGCGTGAATATGTCCGCGGCGTCTATTGGCTGAAAATGCCGGACTATGCCGAAACCAATGCGCTCAAGGCGACGCGTCCACTGCCATGGCTGTATTGGTCGGGAGAAACGGACATGCACTGCATGTCCCAGGCGATCGGCCAGACCAAGCGCACAGCCTATGCCCACCATATCCAACGGCTGATGGTGACGGGAAACTTTGCCTTGCTGGCCGGCATCGCGCCGAAGCAGATCGCAGAGTGGTATCTCGTTGTCTATGCCGACGCCTATGAGTGGGTCGAATTACCCAATGTGCAGGGCATGTCGCAATTCGCCGACGGCGGTTTGCTCGCGTCCAAGCCCTACGCCTCATCCGGCGCCTATATCGATCGCATGTCAGATTACTGCAAGACTTGCGTTTACGACGTCAAAGTCAAATCCGGCGCCAAGGCCTGTCCGTTCAATTTTATGTACTGGGCTTTTCTGATCCGCAACGCGAGCGTTCTGCGCAACAACCAGCGGATGGCCATGCCCTATCGAACGCTGGCGGGATGGGACGAAGGTCGGCAGGCCGCCATCACGGCAGAGGCGGAGGACTTTCTCGACCGGCTCGCAACGCAAGCTTGACCGACGGCATCGACACTCAACCTCAGCTGCCCGCAGCCCTGTGCATCGGCGCGTCCGTTTCTGCAAAGACACGGCTTGCCAGAACGTCCGACGCCTCCAAAGACATGATGTCCTCTGCAGTCAGGTCGCGATCGAGATCAGCAACCAGACGGCTGGCCTGACGCAAACGCATGCGATCCAGTGCATTGCGGATCGAGCGGGCATTGGAAAACAATGGCTGGCTCTTCCGCAATGTGATGTAGCGGACAAAGGCGTCATGCGCGTCGGGACTGAATTTATAGGCCATATCCCGCAGCATCAGCTCTGCAATCGCCAGCAGCTCGTCGTCGGCGTAATCGGGGAAGTCGATATGGTGCGCGATGCGCGACCTGAAGCCCGGATTGCTGCCAAAGAACTTGTCCATGCGGTCGCCGTAACCGGCGAGGATGACCACGAGGTCTTCGCGTTGCGACTCCATCACCTGAAGCAGGATTTCGATGGCTTCCTGGCCGTAATCGCGTTCGTTGTCCGGCCTATGCAGGTAATAGGCTTCATCGATGAACAGCACGCCGCCCATGGCCTTCTTCAGGATCTCTTTTGTTTTCGGCGCGGTGTGACCGATATATTGCCCGACCAGTTCGTCACGGGTGACGGAGACCACCTGCCCGCGCCGCACGAATCCGAGCTTGTGAAGTATACTCGCGATCCGCAACGCGACCGTGGTCTTGCCCGTGCCGGGATTGCCCGTGAACGACATATGCAGGGTCGGCACATCCGAGGTGAGATTCATCCGCTTGCGGATACGCTCGATCAGCAGCAGCGACGCAATCTCCCGGATTCTGGTCTTGACCGGTTTCAGCCCGATCAGTTCGCGATCGAGCTGGTCCAGCACCTCGCCGATGCCGACCTGATCGAATTCCTTGCGCAGGTCGATACGCTCTGGTCCGGCTGTATCATCACCCTCTGCCATCGCATGTGCGATCATGTCCCACCATAGCGTTTGCCTTCGGCACGATCGACCGCATAGGACTTCGTCGTGTAACGAATATTGCGACCGGCACCTTCATGCCGCTCCAGACGAAAGCCGGGCTCGTCCTTTGGTCTGTTGACGATGAAGGAGAGCCGCACCGATTCCCAACCATGGTTGTTGTCGAATGCGGAGAGACGGACATAGTAATCGCCGTAGACCTTCCGACACTCGTTCAACTCCATCAGCACACCGGCGGCATCTGGCAGGTCAAACATGGGAAGGCCCCACATCTCCCAGAAGCTGTTGCGCGGGTGCGGATCATCGGTGAACTCGATACTCACCGCCCAGCCCTTCTCGAGACAATACTGCACCTGCCGCGAGATCTGTTCGTCGGTGAGGTCCGGCAGAAACGAAAAACATCCTTGGGTCACGCGCATGATCTCATCCTTCACATCGAGGCGGTGGCGGTCGGGGCGTAATCCGGCATGTCTGTCGACTCGTAATTGAAGGTGACATCCTTCCAGACTTCGAGCGCGGCTTTGAGCGGTGTGCAGCTCGCCGCCGCCTTGGCGAGGATCTCGGGTCCTTCGTGCAGGTAATCCCGCCCTTCGTTGCGCGCCAGGATCATCGCTTCCAGCGCGACGCGGTTTGCCGTGGCCCCGGCCTGGATGCCCATGGGATGGCCGATGGTTCCGCCGCCGAATTGCAACACCACGTCCTCGCCAAGATGATCGAGCAACTGGTGCATCTGGCCGGCATGAATGCCGCCCGACGCCACCGGCATCATTTTGTTGAGGCTCGCCCAGTTCTGCTCGAAGAACACACCATGTTCGAGCCTCATCGGGTTATGGTCTTCGCGGCAAATGTCATAATAACCGCGCGTCGTCGCTGGATCGCCTTCGAGCTTGCCGACGACGGTGCCTGCGTGAATGTGATCGACCCCGGCCAGCCGCATCCATTTCGCGATCACGCGGAACGACACACCATGATTGCGCTGACGCGTATAGGTGGAATGCCCGGCGCGGTGCAGATGCAGGATCATGTCATTCCGACGCGCCCATTTGGCCATCGACTGGATCGCGGTGTAACCGATGACCAGATCGATCATGATGATGACGGAGCCGAGTTCCTTGGCGAACTCTGCCCGCTCATACATGTCCTCCATCGTACCGGCAGTGACATTCAGATAGGTGCCCTTGATCTCTCCCGAGGCTGCCTGCGCCCGATTGACGGCTTCCATGCAGTACAGAAAGCGCTCGCGCCAATGCATGAAGGGTTGCGAGTTGATGTTCTCGTCGTCCTTTGTGAAATCGAGCCCGCCTTTGAGCGCCTCATAGACCACGCGTCCGTAATTGCGCCCCGACAGTCCGAGCTTCGGCTTCACGGTGGCGCCGAGCAACGGCCGGCCGAATTTATCCATTCGCTCGCGCTCGACGACGATGCCCGTCGCCGGCCCCTGAAACGTCTTCACATAGGCAACCGGAAGCCGCATATCTTCCAGACGCAGCGCCTTGAGTGGCTTGAACCCGAACACGTTGCCGATGATCGAGGCAGACAGATTGGCAATCGATCCGTTCTCGAACAGATCGATATCATAGGCGATATAGGCGAAATACTGCCCCGGACCATTCGGCACGGGGTCGACGCGAAAACATTTCGCGCGGTATTTCTCTGCGGCGGTGAGCCGATCGGTCCACACCACGGTCCATGTCGCCGTCGATGATTCACCAGCAACCGCCGCGGAAGCCTCGATCGGATCGACACCGTCCTGTGGCGTGACCCGGAACAACGCGATGACGTCGGTCTCCTTGGGCTCGTAGTCCGGCTCCCAATAGCCCATCTTCTTGTATTCCATCACGCCGGACTTGTAGCGGTCCTTGCCGCGGATCGTGATCGAGGCATGCTCGTTCATTTCATTCTCCTGACAGTCAGTTTCCGGCGTGGTATTTTGGCGCAAGACACATGATCATTCGGCTGCATGAGCGAGGCCGCCGATCCGTGGATCGAGGCTGCCGCTGCGATAGAGGTGCGCCATCTCGGCCATTGTCTTGACCTTGATCCTTGAGGCATGACCTGCAGTCCCGAATTGCTCGAACCGCTCCCGGCAAAGCTCACGCATCGCATCCATCGCCGGCTTCAGGAATTTGCGCGGATCGAACTCACTGCGAGCGGATGTCGCGACTTTGCGGAAGGCGGCCGTCATGGCCAATCGGCAATCGGTATCGATATTGACTTTACGCACGCCATGCTTGATGCCGCGGATGATTTCATCGACCGGCACGCCCCATGTCTGCGGCATCTCCCCGCCGAATTGATTGAATATCTCCTGCAATCGTTGCGGCACCGAAGAGGAGCCATGCATGACCAGATGGGTATTCGGCAGTCGCCGATGAATTTCCTCGACCACATGCATCGCAAGGATGTCGCCGTCGGGTTGTCGCGAAAACTTGTAGGCACCGTGCGACGTCCCCATCGCGATCGCCAGCGCATCGACCTTGGTGGCGCGGACGAAATCGACGGCTTGATCCGGATCGGTCAACAACTGGTCATGAGCGATGGTGCCCTCGACACCGTGGCCGTCCTCCTGCTCCCCGCCGCCATGCTCCAGCGAACCGAGCACGCCCAATTCCCCCTCGACGGATGCGCCGATCCAATGGGCCATATCGACGACGCGACGGGTAATGGCGACGTTGTAATCATAATCGGCCACGCTCTTGCCGTCTGAACGTAGCGAGCCGTCCATCATGACCGACGTGAACCCGTGCTGCATTGCTGTGGCGCAGGTGGACTCTTCGTTGCCGTGGTCCTGATGCAGGCAGAGCGGAATCTGCGGATGCATCGCCTCCAGTGCGTCGATCAATCTCTCCAGCATGATGTCGTGGGCATAGGCCCGCGCTCCTCGTGATGCCTGGATGATCACCGGTGCATCGACGGCAGCCGCGGCCTCCATGATCGCGAGACCCTGCTCCATATTATTGATGTTGAATGCCGGCACGCCGTAGCCGTGCTCTGCGGCATGATCCAGCAATTGCCGCAAGGTGATCCGCGCCATTACAAATCCCCGTTTCTGTGTTGTGAGGGAGCGCTCATATGGTGCGCCGTTTCCGTTCCATAAGTTGCAGGATCAGCGGCGTCAGAATCAGCTGCATCGCCAGATCGAGGCGTGATCCATGGATCACGATCGAATTCGCTCGCGACATGAAGCTGTTCTGGATCATCGACAGAAGATATGGAAAATCGATGCCACGCGGATTCTTGAGCCGGATCACCACCATCGATTCATCAGCGGTCGGTATCCATCGCGAGACGAACGGGTTCGACGTATCGACAGTGGGCACGCGTTGAAAGTTGATGTCCGTTTCGGAAAACTGCGGGCAGATATAGTTGACGTAATCCGGCATTCTGCGCAGGATCGTGTCCGTGACGGCCTCTGCCGTGTAGCCGCGATCGGTGCGGTCCCGATGCAGCTTCTGGATCCATTCGAGATTGATTACCGGCACGACGCCGATCTTGAGATCTGCGTGCTGAGCGATATTGACGTCCTCAGTCACCACGGCGCCATGCAGCCCTTCGTAAAACAGCAGGTCCGAGCCTTCGGGAAACGGTCCCCACTCGGTGAAGGTACCGGGCTTCGCGCCGTACAGCTTGGCTTCGGCGTCGTCATGAACATAATGACGTGTGGTGCCGGTACCGGACTCGCCGTAATCGCGAAACGCCTGCTCGAGTTCGCTGAACAGATTCGTTTCCGGACTGAAATGGCTGAAGTGCTTGTTGCCTCGCGCTCCCTCTTCGGCCATCCGCGCGCGCATCTCGGCGCGGTTGTAACGATGAAACGCATCGCCCTCGATATAGGCTGCCGTCACGCCTTCGCGCCGAAAGATATTCTCGAACGTTTTCTTGACCGAAGTCGTGCCGGCGCCGGATGAACCGGTAATCGAGATGATGGGATGACTGCGCGACATGCCACCACTCCCTCAACGGAACAAGCCGCGCCGCGCGAACAGTGGCGCATCGCTGTTGTCGTAGATCGGCTCGATGGTCTCGTGCACCGCAACGATGTCGCGCACGCCGCGCACGGACCCCATGATAAGCGGCACACGCTGATGGGGCGATCTGGCGGAGAGTTCGAGGATCCGCCGCCGGCCGGTCGAAGCACTGCCGCCCGCCCACTCCATGATCAGCGCCATCGGATGGGCTTCGTACAATAGACGCAACCGGCCTTCGTGATAGCCCGGACGCAGATCCGCCGGGTACAGGAAGACACCGCCGCGCACCAGTATCCGCAGCGACTCGGCGACCAGGGAGCCGATCCAGCGCATGTTGAAGTCCAGCGTGCCGCCGCCTTTTGTCCCTTCAAGACATTCGTCGATGTAACTGCGAACGGGGCCGTGCCAATGTCGGCGATTGGAGGCGTTGATGGCGAATTCCGGTGTATCCCGCGCAACGCGGACGCCGCTTGCCATCAGCACGAACTCGCTAGCACCGCGGTCAAGAATGAAAATATCGACGCCGCCGCTCAGCGCCAGCACCAGTGTGGTTTGAGGGCCATAGACGACGAAGCCGGCGGCGCATTGCGCGGTGCCCGGCTCGAAGAACGTCGCAAACGGATCGTTCACGCGCGGCCGGATGGAAAAGATGGTGCCGACCGAGATATTGTTCTGCAGATTGGCAGATCCATCCAGCGGATCGATGGCAACGCATAGCGGCGCGTCCGGATTCAATACATCGGGCAGCGCCTGCTCTTCGGACAAGATCGCGGCGACCGGCGCGCTCCGCAGCGCTCGGCGCATGATGTCGTCCGCTGCGACATCGATGTCCTTCTGGATGTCGCCGTCGCTATTGCATGCGCCATCACGGCCGGTGATGCCCCGAAGCGGACCATCTGCAATCAGTGCAGCCAGCTCCACCGATGCCGCGGCCAGGGCGGCGACGACATCCGCGACCGCAGCGCCAAGCGGATCCTGCGACGCCGCGCATGCGAGGTAGGCACGGAGCGTGACGCGCTCTTCCATAGTCGCCTCCCTTGGGCCCTCTTGCGGGGCAGATGCGGCACGGTCACCGACCGGCAGTGCGTTGCCCAACGAAGCGCAGTTTGTCAGATTAGGGAAATTTCGTTATCTTACGGCGGAGCAAAGTTTTATTTATGGGGCTGCCGCCATGGCCGACCGATTTTTTCGAGAGCTGACGCTTCGCCAGTTACGTGCGCTTGCAGCTGTCCAGAAGCATAAATCGGTCACCACCGCCGCCAGGCATTTGCATCTGACACAGCCCGCGGTGACGCTTCAGATACGAAACCTGCAGGCGCTCAGCGGCCTGCCGCTGATTCAGCGCACCGGCGATGGCATGCTGCTGACCGACGCCGGACGCGAGGTGCTGGCTCTGTCGGAGCGAATCGAGGCAGCCATTGCGTCGTGTGAAGCTTCGCTAGATATGATCGCGGGGCGCACGGCCGGCAGTGTGTCGATCGGCGCGGTGAGTACCGCCAAATACTTCGTGCCCTTTGTCATCTCGGCATTTCAACAGGCGCATCCGAACATCGAGATCAAGCTCTCCGTCGGAAACCGGCAAGACATCAGCAAGGCGTTACGCGGCTATGATCTCGACATTGCGATCATGGGCAGACCGCCCCTGGATATTCCCATGAATGTGAGCCTGATCGGCAATCACCCGCATGTCATCATCGCGCCGACCGACCATCCGCTGGCCTCGAAATCACGGATGACACTGGCGGATCTTGCCAATGAGAAGTTCCTGATGCGCGAACCCGGCTCAGGGACCCGTGGGCTGACGGAACAGTTGTTCGAGACCGGACGCATCCGTCCGCCCATCGGCATGGAGATGAGCAGCAACGAGACGATCAAGCAGGCGGTCATCGCCGGGCTCGGCATCGCCTTCATCTCCGCTCACACGGTCGCCACCGAGCTCGACGAGAGGCGCCTTGTGACGCTCAACGTCGATGGTCTCCCGGTCATCCGGCAGTGGTTCGTACTTTCGCGCAAGGACAAGGTGCTGCTGCCGCCGGCGCAAGCGATGCTCGACTTTGTCAGCTCAAAGGGCGCGACATTCCTGCCGCGCACCCAGCGTCGGATTCGCCTGACCCGGACATCGAAGCGCGACAAGAAGTGATCAGGCTGCTCTTGCGAGCCCGAGCTCAGCCCAGATCTCCGCCAGCGCCTCGACCAGATCGTCGATATCGGCATCCGTGTGGTGCGGTGACGGAGTAATTCGCAATCGCTCGGTGCCACGCGGCACGGTCGGATAGTTGATCGGCTGCACATAAATTCCGTAGCGATCGATCAGCACGTCGCTGATCTGCTTGCACAGCACGGGATCGCACACCATTACCGGAACGATGTGACTGGGATTGTCGAGGTGAGCGACGCCCGCCTGATCCAGCCGAGCACGCAGCTGCGCTACGCGGTCCTGATGACGTGCACGTTCTTCAGAACTGATTTTCAGGTGCCGCACACTTGTCAGCGCCCCGGCCGCCACGGCAGGCGGAAGAGACGTCGTGAAGATGAAGGCCGACGCGTAGCTTCGAATGAAATCGCAGATCGTCGATGACGCTGCCACATACCCGCCGATGACGCCAAACGCCTTGGCGAGCGTGCCTTCGATCACCGTCAAGCGATGGCTGAGACCCTCGCGGTCGGCAATGCCGCCGCCTTTCGGCCCATAAAGCCCGACAGCATGAACCTCGTCGAGGTAGGTCATGGCGTTGTGCGCGTCTGCCACATCGCAGAGCTCCGCGATCGGCGCGATATCGCCGTCCATGGAGTAGACCGACTCGAACGCCACCAGCTTCGGTGCATGCGGATCGAGATCGGACAATTTGCGCTCGAGGTCGCGCGGATCGTTGTGCGCGAAAATCCGGGTTTCGGCCCGCGAATGCCGGATCCCCTCGATCATCGAGGCGTGATTGAGCTCATCGGACAGGATTGTGCAGCCCGGCATGCGCGACGCCAGCGTGCTGAGCGACGCCATATTTGACACGTAGCCAGACGTAAACAGCAGCGCCGATTCCTTGCCATGCAGATCGGCCAGCTCCTGCTCCAGCAGAACGTGGTAATGATTGGTCCCAGCGATATTGCGTGTTCCGCCGGCCCCTGCTCCGCAATCATCCAGCGCCTGATGCATCGCGGCGAGTACCGCCGGATGCTGGCCCATGCCGAGATAATCGTTCGAGCACCAGACGGTCACTTCACCCTTGCCCGTTCCAGTATGATGCTTCGCGCGGGGAAAGTCTCCCCGCTTGCGTTCGAGATCCGCAAATATGCGATATCGCCCTTCGCGATGCAGGCTATCAAGCTGGCGGCGGAAATAGGCTTCGTAATTCATGACGTCCTCCCGTTGCTCGTTACCGCTGTCTCGGGGCCAAGGCCGACAGCCGTTGCCAGTCCGCTTGCCGGATGCTGCTCGAGAAAGCGCTGGCGAAATTGGTCTTCCAGACGTTGTCGCGCATTGATGTCGCGGTGTTTTGTCGGTGCAGGCGTCGGCAACGCTAAAGATGTCGTTGTGGCCGCCGCGATGTCACCCAAGTCCGGGCTTCGTTCCATCTTGATCTCCTCCGGATGCTTCTGCGTGCGCATGCCCCAGCTCCACAGCGTGATCGCTGGCATCGGCAACAGCATAAACCAGTGTTCGAGGACGCCGAGCGCGAACAACGTGGACACCAGTGTCAGGCTGACGATCTCGAACGGCGTCGCGGCAACCTCGACGATGCGCTGAATCATGATGACCAGCGCCGCGCAGGCCAAGGACACCGAAATTGGAAAGAACACGCTGACCGACTTGCGCGCGAAGTATGTGCGAAGAAACTGCACAGGCATCGGCATCAACTGATCATTGGTGACGGGAACGCCGAGAAACAGGTTGATCTTCGCGCTTTGCCGCAACGTCCACAACGCGGCGAACGTCCAGATGCCGACAGTGTTGCTGCCACCCCAGGTCAACGCAACGATGGCGCCCCCGCAGATCAGCAGAGCCAGTTCGTGGTAGAGGATCGCCTGCAGCGCAAAGCCGAGACGCCGTGCCCCCTTCGCATTCGCCGGACATGGCTCGGCACGCGGGCCGGTCAGCCAGCCGGCGAGAAACGCGATCTCCTGCGCGCCCCAGAGCAAAATCGTGCAGGTGAAGGACACATAGGCCGCGCTCGGCGTGACGTCGTTAGATGAGGCGGCAAGGCCGATCAGCGAAACGACGACCAGCCCGATCGCGACGACTACGCGCAGCCATCCGAAACGCCCGTTCATGCCGACCAGCAACAGAACGGCCCCTGTGCTGAACCACCACAGGAATGCGGCGAAGATAGGCGGCACGAAGTAGGAGGCCATTCCAGTGTCCCTTCACCACGCGGGCTGCAGACAGATGTCCTTCGGCAGCACATTGGATTTGGCGGGAATCAAGTAGAGCCGCCCGAAAGCCAATGCCGCCTGCGCGGCGAGCAGCCCCCGTTTGACACCCTTCAATGCGCCCCCCGTCGCACGGACATCGGCCATCTTCTCCGAGATCGACTTCAGACGCTCCATTCCTGCGAGAAAGCGCGGATTGTCCAGGTCGATCGTGACCGGAAATACTTGTTTGGAGATTTCCGTTGTGATGCGGAACACCTGCATGTCGTAGTCGGTCGGGTGCATCCCCAACGCATCGTGAAATGCCGGCCGCATGTGATCGCGGACATACATGGTTGCGAACACCGCGAGCAGAAAGAACTTGATCCAGAGCTTGTTGAAACCGCGCAGCAACTTTGGATCGGCCCGCATCAGAAGGGCAAAGGCTTCACCGTGGCGAAACTCGTCGTTGCACCACAATTCAAACCACTGGAAGATGGGGTGAAATTGGCGCTCGGGATGACGCTCCATCTGGCGGAAGATCGTGATGTAGCGTGCATAGCCGATTTTCTCGGATAGATATGTCGCGTAGAAAATGAACTTCGGCTTGAAATAAGTGTATTTCTTCACCTTGGTCAGGAAGCTGAGATCGACACCGATGCCGTGATCTTTCAGGATTTCGTTGATGAAGCCTGCGTGACGCGCCTCGTCGCGGCTCATGAAGCTAAATAGCTCCTGGATATCCTTGTTCTTGATCCGCTTCTTGATCTCCGCATAGAGCACGCAGCCGGAAAACTCGGCCGTGAGCGAGCTGACCAGGAAGTCCTTGAACTCCTTGCGCAGGTCGGGCGGCAGGCTCTCGAGATCATTCTTGAATTCGTCGGTCTTGACGAAATGCGCCTTGTTGTGATCGGCGCGAAGCTCCTTGATGACCGCGTTCCATTGAGGACGCACCGACTCGACATTAAGCCGGTCCATCGCGTCGAAATCCGTCGTATAGAAGCGCGGACTGAGGATGGTATCCTCTCGCGCAAGCTCCGTGCTGTCTGTGTTACCCTTGATCGCGACCAGTGTCCGGGTCTGCAGGTTTCCCTGCGTGCCACCTTCTATGGAGATCATGCTGCCCTCCCATCCGAGAAACTGACTTCGTACAATTCGGTCAATTCAAGATAGCCTTCGCACTTTGCGCGCAGACGATCCAGCGCACTGCCACGCACGACGGTGGCCATGCGCCGCACCACCAGACGCTCGCCGAACGCGACCTGCGTGGGCGCGTCATGCACGGTGACTTCGTCGCCCGGCTGAATCTGGATATCGCCGTCGAGCACCACATGGGCATGTAGGGTCTCAGAGCTCTGCTCGATTTCGACCGTGCACGGGACCTCGAAGGATCGACGCGTGTTCCACACCAGGGTCATTGTCCGCCTCCCACCGTCATCAAGCGCGCGAAGGCCTGCATGTTCGCCGAACCGAACGCATCGAGATCGATCGCCTTGCCGCTCGACGTATCGGTCAATGTGAACTGACCATTGACATAGCGTGTCAGGCGAAATGGCGGGGCGGCTCCGACATCGCCGAGCTTTCGCTCCCGCGCAAGCCCCCGCAACACGACCCGAATGAAGCCATTGCTGCCCGGAGCGAGCGTATCGATCAATTTGTTCGTGCCGGAATCATAGACAAGGACCGAACCGCCACTACCATCTGCGAAATTGAGGTCGCGGCTCTCTGCCGCTGCCGGCAGCGTCATGCGGGTCCCCCCCGTCCCCGTCAGACGTGTGGTCGTCACGGCCGCGAGCGCGAACAGCACCAATGCTGCTGCCGCAAACAGGCCGCCTTTCGGGATCAGCGATGGATTGATCGATGCAGCCATGAGCAAACCGTCCTGTTACGCGGCGACGCTGGTTGGATCGCGTGAGATATAGTCCGACCCAGCCTCATATGCGGCGGCAGACGGTGTCGCCGCGACCTGTGGGCTCGGCTGGCCGGTGAGCGCCTCCTGCATCTTCGCGGCCACCGCTGCGGCATCCGGAACGGAGCGCAACATCGGTTGCGAGACGATCAACTTCCAGGGACGCACGTGCGGCCACAGCAGCAGATGCGAAACGCGCTCCTTGTCGGCGAGCGCCAAAGGAATATCACCGGTGCCATCGCGATAGATCTTCACGGCGGCGCCCGTGATCTTGCTCAACGGAATGTTCATGGTCATTGGCAATGCGACACCGAACTGCAATAGCACACGCTTGCTGGTGATGGTGTAACAGCAGGCCCGGGCGAACAGCCAGGCGAGCCCCGTCAATACCGCGACGCTGATGACGGCCGGCACGACTGTCGCCGTGATGGTCCAGACAATATCAGCCAGCGGCGCGCCGACGCTCCAGTTGGACCACAAGCGCCACACCAGAAATGCACCGAAATAAAGCGGGACCTCTCGGACGTGAAACGCGCGCAGCGCAAGGCCTTTCACCGTAGGCCTGCCCTGCCAGATCACGCGTTCCCCGTCTGGCAATGGCGCGGGAAGTTCCTTCAACTGCGACGCCTCGAACTGTTTGATATCGTGTTTCACAGCAATGGCTCCTGTCGCGCGGGCGTCGCATAGAGCATGCCGCCACCATAGTATCCGACGATGCGATCTTCCTCGCGCTTGGTGACCTGATCCGGATTCGCCAGCGTGGGGACATCGGCAAACTGACGGCCGAGAATGGCGTGCACACTGACACGCCCGCGCGGCTTGTCGATCAGAGCGAATGGCAGCGGCAGCAACACCCTCTTGGTGGCGACAGCTAGCTGAGGCTCCGAGCCAACAGCAACCGGCCCTTTCGGTGCGGGTGCAGTGACCTCGACTTCGAGGTAGCGCGCAATGGCCTCGGCGCGATCGACCCAGACATCGACCACCACGCCGCCGATTTCCCGATCGCAACCGATCACATTCATACCGCGCGGATCAGGATCTTCTGTTGCAAGTGTCGTTGCCGGCGTCACGCGCAGCGGCACGATGCACGGGATGTCTTCCATGGTCAGTTCGGGCACGTCTTCACGATCGGCCCATGAGCCCGGCCCGACGCCATCGCGCATCGGATCGCCGGTTGGCGCATAAGGGGCCCCTGGCCAGCGAGCGATGGGAGCCACCGCGACATCACGGCGGTCGTTGCCGTGGTTGGGCAATGTCGCAACATGGCCGGTGCGAAGGCGATACGACTTGGCCTCCGGCATCCGCGGAAAACCATGGGCGACGCCGCCGCCACCGGTGTTGGATTCCAGCGGATAGCCTTCTCGCTTATCTTCGCGGCGAAGATAAAAGATCAGGCACGCAAAGAAGATCCAGAAAACGTAAAGCGTGACTTGTGCTACGTCCAGATAAGCATCGCCTTGCATGTGACGGCTCCTTATTGCCGGCTAGCCTGGAAATTCCGCCAGGCCGAACTTGGACGGGGATCGCGTGGGTTTGACGTGAGAACTGCGTACCAGTGGACCGATCGCGACCAGAGTCGCGAACAACAATGCTATTTCGACGTGATAGACGACGCTGTAGCCGACGGTCGGGCCGGTCAATGCGCGGCCGAGCAGACCATGAGATGACAGCGACGTCACAGCGTCGCGAAGGCCTCCGCCCAAGGCGATGCCGGTGCCGGCAGCCGTAGCTTGCACGGCGCCCCAGGTGCCGAGCGCAAGGCCAGTTTCGCCGTCGCGCGCCAGCGCCATGGCGGCGGTCAACGTGCCCGCTGCAAACAATCCGCCCCCTAACCCGATCAGCATCGTGCCGCCGCGGAAAAGAAGGACCGAATTCAACGGTGCCGCGAAAATAACGGCGGCAAAGGCGAACACCCCGATCACCGCACCGAACCCGGCAATGCGGTAGGGATCGGCATCACGGCCCAGCGTATGCGCCGCGAGACCGAAGCCGCCCAATGTGCCGACGGCGAAGAATGCGGTCAGCGCTGTGGTCTGCCCGACGCTTAACTGGAGGATCTCGGCACCGTAGGGCTCAAGCAGGATATCCTGCATCGAGAAGGCCGCCGTTCCCAACGCCAAAGCCACCAGCACCCGGACCGACCCGCCGGATGCCCGGAATTTGGCCCAGGATTGCTGAAACAGCGGCCGCGCACGGCTGGCTGCGGTCAGCGCGGGATTGCGCGCCTCTTGCTTCCACAGCGCGATAACATTCAGCGCTATTTGCGTCACGGCGACGCCCTGGATGATCTGGATCAGCCTGATCTCGTTAAAATCGCGCAGGAGCTCGCTGAAGATCGCCGCGCTCCCGGCCATCCCGATCAGCAGCATGACGTAGAGGAAGGCCACCACGCGCGGGCGGGCGTCTTCCGATGCGAGATCGGTGGCCAGCGCCAGACCCGCCGTTTGCGTCGTGTGCATGCCGGCGCCGATCAGCAGGAACGCCAGTGCCGCGCCGACCTGGCCGTAGCCCGCTGGATATTCGCCTGTGCCTGAGAGGACCAGCAGCGCAAACGGGAGAATGGCAAACCCGCCGAACTGCAGCAAAGAGCCCATCCAGATATAAGGCACCCGGCGCCAGCCCAGCACGGACCGGTGATTGTCGGACTTGAAACCGATCAGCACACGGAACGGCGCGAATACCAACGGGATCGACACCATCAGCGATACCAGCAAGGTCGAAACATTCAGTTCGACGATCATCACCCGGTTCAATGTGCCATTGAGCAGCACGATCGAGATTCCGACCGAGATCTGGAACAACGACAAGCGCATCAGACGACCGAGCGGCAGCTCTTTCGTCGCAACATCGGCGAATGGCAGGAAACGCGTGCCCAGACGCATCCAACCTTTCGCGAGAGATGCGGAGATCTGCCTCATTGCGGTGTCATCTCCAGTGCCTGCGACTTGTAGAAGCCACTGGTGACAAGATGGCTGCGACCGGGCGTCCAGCGCTCCAGCCCCTGCTCGCTCGCCAGCAAGTCGATCAAGCGATGTGCGGCGACGGGTTCGATGGCCGGTGCACGATCACTGCGCGGAAACAGCCGGCCAACCGCGTGCATCACCGTCAATGCCGGCGTCTTCGGTGCGAATGTCACCAGCATGGCGTGATTGGTGCGTGCCGCCAGTCCCGCCATGATCCGGCAAATATCAGCCGCCCTGTAATGGATCAGCGAATCCATGGCGACGACATAATCGAAGCGTCCGAGCGCGGGATCGAGCATGTCCCCCGATCGAAACTCGATCGAAGACGCATCGAGATCGAGCGGCAGACGCGTGCGCGCGACGTCCACCAATGTCGGCGACAGATCGATCGCGACCACCTGCGCGCCGCGCCGGGCTGCTTCGATCGACAGCGCGCCGGTGCCGCAGCCCGCATCGAGCAACCGTGCGCCATGCAAGTTTTCCGGCAGCCAGGACAGCAACGTGTTGCGCATGTTGTCCCGCCCGGCGCGCACCGTCGCGCGGATACGCCCGACGGGCGCATCCGATGTCAGCCGCGCCCAGGCATCAACCGCGGTGCGATCGAAATAGTTTTCCAATTCGCTGCGTCTTTCGAGATAGCTGGCGACAGTCATCAATCGAACCCCAACAGATCGAAAATCTCACGATCCTTCAGCGACCTGCCTGGCGTCGGCACGATCTTGCCTTCCCAGAGCTCGGTCGCCAGCCTCATATATTCGTCGGTCACAGCCTTCAGCTCAGGGGTTTCGTCCATCTCGAACAGCGTGGATTTCTTCAAGCGGCTCTTTCGGATCACATCGAGGTCCGGAAAATGCGCAACGCGGTTGAGCCCGGCGCAGGCGTTGTATTTATCGATCTGATCGGTGTCGGTGCTGCGATTGGCAATGACGCCGCCCAACCTCACCCCGTAATTTTTCGACTTGGCCTCGATGGCCGCCACGATGCGATTCATTGCGAAGATGGAGTCGAAATCATTGGCCGCCACGATCAGCGCGCGATCGGAGTGCTGCAGTGGTGCCGCGAAGCCGCCGCAGACGACGTCGCCGAGCACATCGAAGATCACGACATCGGTGTCTTCGAGCAGATGATGTTCCTTCAGTAGCTTGACGGTCTGGCCGACGACATAACCGCCGCAACCGGTTCCTGCCGGTGGCCCCCCCGCCTCGAGACACATCACCCCGTTATAGCCTTCGAAGACGAAATCCTCAGGCCGCAGTTCTTCCGCATGAAAATTGACGGATTCAAGCACATCGATAACCGTGGGCACCAACCGCTTGGTCAGCGTAAAGGTCGAGTCGTGCTTGGGATCGCATCCGATCTGCAGCACGCGCTTGCCAAGCTTCGAAAATGCCACCGACAGATTGGACGACGTCGTGCTCTTGCCAATGCCGCCCTTACCGTAAACCGAAAATACTTTTGCAGTTCCGATCTTGACCTGCGGATCGAGCTGCACCTGGACGCTACCTTCGCCGTCCCCGCAGCGCGATGCGCTTTTCAATCTCAAATGGCCTTCGATCGCAGAAGGCGGGACCTGAATATTCATGCGGCAACTCCTACGCCTTCGAGGCGGTCTTCGAGTTCATCGCTGGCCCGACGCAACACATCGAGCATCTCGGGATCCGGCGACCAGTATTTGCGCTCTTGCGCCTCGATCAGACGGTTGGCGACCTTCGCGGACGCAACCGGATTGAGCTTCGCCAGCCGCTCGCGCATCTCGGGGTCCAGGACGAATGTCTCGGTGAGTTGCCGATAAACCCAGGGAGCAACTTCACCGGTAGTAGCGGACCACCCCATGGTGTTGGTGACATGCTCTTCGATCTGGCGCACGCCCTCATAGCCATGCTTCAGCATGCCCTCGTACCATTTCGGATTGAGCATCCGCGTTCGCGTTTCCAACGCGACCTGCTCCGACAACGTGCGCACTGCACCTGCACCGCGGGTCTGATCGCCGATATACACAGGCGCAGACGTGCCGCCCTTCGCGCGTTTCACCGCGCGACTGATGCCGCCGAGCGTGTCGAAGTAGTGATCGACCGTCGTGACTCCGAGCTCGACGGAATCGAGGTTCTGGTAGGCGAGATCGACGGTGGCCAAAACACTTGTCAGCAACGCCGATTGCTGTACGGGGGAGCCTTTCACGCCGTACGCAAAACTCTTGCGGCGCGTATATGTCTCGGCCAATTCGTCCTCATCATCCCAGCGGCCGTTCTCGACGAGATGATTGACGTTTGATCCATAGGCGCCGTCGGCGTTGCCGAACACACGGAGCGACGCCGTTTCCATGTCGCAGCCATGCTGCGTCTGATAAGCGAGCGCATGCTTGCGCACGAAGTTCTGCGCGAGCGGCTCATCGGCAGACGCGGCAAGGAAGCAGGCTTCGGCCAATAGCTTGATCTGCAGCGGAAGCAGATCGCGGAAGATTCCGGACATCGTGATGATGACATCGATGCGCGGGCGGGCCAGGCACTCGAGCGAGATCAGTTCGGCCCCCGTCAGGCGACCATAGCCGTCAAAGCGCGGCCTGGCTCCGAGCAACGCAAGGGCCTGTGCAATCGGAGCACCCTCGTTCTTGAGATTGTCGGTGCCCCATAAAACGATGGCGACCGACTCCGGCAACGAATTGCCATCGGCCATATGCTTGTCCAACAGCCGCTGCGCCTGTTCCGCACCATCTTGGACCGCAAACGCGCTCGGGATGCGGAACGGATCGAAGCCATGGAGATTGCGCCCGGTCGGCAGGATTGCCGGCGTGCGCAGAATGTCGCCGCCCGGTGCAGGGCGGACGAATTTGCCGTCGAGCGCATGCAGAATGGACGGGATCTCATGGTCCTCGGCCAGCCACTTATCGGTGGCAGCGAGTTCGCGGTAGAGAGACAGCTCTGCCGTATCCGACACGGCAGCGAGCATTTCAGGCGCCTCCCCTTGCACGAGGCGCGCCAGAATTTGGGGGGCCGGCCGCGCGCCATGCGGGGCGATCGACGCCTTCAACTCGACGAGGCCCTTGTAAAGGCCGGCGTGAGCGATCGGCGGCGTGAGATAGCTGATCAATGTCGCTGCCGAGCGTCGCTTGGCAATCGTCCCTTCCGACGGATTGTTCGAGGCATACAGATAAATGTTCGGCAAATCGCCGATCATCCGGTCCGGCCAGCACGACGCCGACAATCCCGCCTGCTTGCCAGGCATGAACTCGAGCGCACCGTGGGTGCCGAAATGGAGCACGGCATGGGCACCGAAATCCTCGCGCAGCCAGCGATAAAATGCCGAAAATGCGTGGGTTGGCGCGAAGCCTTTTTCGAACAGCAACCGCATCGGATCGCCTTCATAGCCGAAGGCCGGCTGGATCCCGACAAACACATTGCCGAACCGCTCGCCAAGCACGAAGATCGACGCACCGTCGCTTTGCTGCTTGCCTGGCGCCGGCCCCCACTGTGCCTCGATCTCGCCGAGATATGTCTCCTGACGCACATGATCCCCAGCTGGAATTCTGACATGCACATTGGCATCGGCACCGAAGCGCGCCGCGTTGCCCGTCACGATCCTCTCGCGGAGCGCATTGGCATCGGCGGGGACATCGACGTCGTAGCCTTCACGCTTCATGGCGCTGAGCGTGCGATGCAGAGATTCGAACACCGAAAGAAACGCCGCCGTGCCGGTATTGGCTGCATTTGGCGGAAAGTTGAACAACACCACGGCGACCTTGCGATCCCTACGCGCGGCACGGCGCATCGCGACCAATCGCAGCGTGCGCGCAGCAAGCATATCGGCCCGCTCGGAACAGACATGCATATGGCCGCCGATTTCTGCGTTCGGAAAAACGCAATGACGATCGCAACCGCTGCAAGGCGCACCTGCGCCATCCGATCGGCCGCCATAAACCGTTGGCCCCGATGCACCATCGAGCTCAGGTATAGCCACCATGATGGTGCTTTCGACCGGCATCAGTCCGCGGTCGGACGCGGCCCACTGTTCCAGCGTCTGGAATTCGACGGGATGGGCCGACAGATACGGCACATCCAGTTTGGCCAAAATCTCCTCGGCCGCACGCGCATCGTTGTAGGCGGGGCCACCGACCAGTGAGAAGCCGGTGAGCGACACGACCGCATCCACGCCGCAGCGGCCATCCTTCATGAAGAAGCGCTCGATCGCGGGCCGCTGATCCAGGCCACTGGCGAATGCCGGAATGACACGTAGCCCTTTGGCTTCGAACGACTTGATCACGCCGTCATAGTGGCCGGCATTGCCAGCCAGCAGGTAGGACCGCAGCAACAGCAGACCGACGGTGCCGTTCGCGCCAGGCATCGGGAGCTGATCGACGGCATCAGCGATCTGTCCCTTCATGCGGGGATGGTAGACGCCGATATCGGGATAATCGATGGGAGCCTCGGCTTTGACGATACCCCGCAGGCCGCGACGCGCGCCATCGGCATAACGGTCAACCAGCAGGCGGACCATGTTCACGATGTTCCGCTCGGAGCCAGCGAGCCAGTATTGCAGTGTGAGAAAATAGGCGCGCATGTCTTGCGCGGTGCCTGGAATAAATCGCAGCAGCTTCGGCAAGCGCCGCAACATGGTCATTTCGCTCTTGCCGCCGACCGGCTTGCCATCACGCTTGCCGCGTAGCTTCTTCAACCAGCTGATGGCACCGAGCGCTTCACCCGACATATCGAACTTGCCGACACGGGTAAGCTTGACCACTTCCGCCGCAGACATGCAGCCGATCATCGCGTCGCAATGATCACGACGCGCCTGCAGTGCCGGAAATACAGCCCGGACATGTTCATCGAGGAACAGCATGGTCGCAATGACGATGTCGCCCGCGGCGATTGCGTCAAGACAACGCGACAGTGCGGCGGGATTGGTGCCCCACTCGTCAGCAGAATGGACGGCAATGGTCAGGCTCGGGAATTCACGACGCAGGACCTGCTGCGCACGCGCGGCCGCCCCCGACAGATGACTATCCATCGTAACGATAACGACGCGCAACGGCGTCGCCGCACCAGTCGGCGCGGTGCTATCGGGCGTAATGCGCTTTGGCATCGTACAGCGTCTCGACGGTGATGGTGACAACGCCATTTTCATTGGCGAAACGTTCGGTGTTTCGGCGCGCTTTGCCGCGCACGAAAAAGGGAATCTTGTGCAGTTCCTTCTCGGCTTCCGCTGCCCAGACCACAGTGATGTCGGAGGCTGAAGATGAATGAACGTCGGCCATCGGCGCAGCAACGGCAGA
This sequence comes from Bradyrhizobiaceae bacterium, assembly GCA_004173095.1. Taxonomy (GTDB): domain Bacteria; phylum Pseudomonadota; class Alphaproteobacteria; order Rhizobiales; family Xanthobacteraceae; genus Tardiphaga. The sequence continues at coordinate 8,447 of SDZE01000195.1, read as the reverse complement.
TGTGGCCGCATGGCCGGTGCCGAGGTGCGACGGCAGCGCGCCATCCGCAAACTCAAAATCGTCCTTGAACATCGCCAAGAGATGCTCCTCGAGCCCCATCATCAAGGGATGGACCCAAGTATCGAAGATCACATTGGCGCCCTCGAACCCCATTTGCGGCGCGTAACGGGCGGGGAAATCCTGCACATGCACGGGAGCCGATATCACCGCACAGGGAATTCCCAGGCGCTTGGCGATATGACGCTCCATCTGGGTGCCGAGCACCAGTTCCGGCTGCAACTCGGCGACAGCGGCCTCGACCTCCAGATAATCGTCGGTGATCAGCGGCTCGACGCCGTAGAGCTTCGCTGCGTCTCGCAGCTCGCGGCCGAACTCCCGGCTGTAGCTACCGAGGCCAACCACCCTGAAACCGAGCTCATCTTGCGCAATCCGCGCTGCGGCGATCGCGTGCGTGGCATCACCGAAGATGAAAACGCGCTTGCCGGTCAGATAAGTGGAATCGACGGAGCGCGAATACCATGGAAGACGCGACCTTTCGCTGTCGAGAACTGCGCTGGCATCGATGCCTGCCAGATCGGCGACTTCGGCGATGAGAGTTCGGGTGGCGGTCACGCCGATCGGAATGGTCTTTGTGAACGGTTGGCCGAACGTGCGCTGCAGCCAGGACGCCGCAAGACCGGCGACTTCCGGATAGAGCACGACATTGAAATCGGCATCGCCAAGACGAGCGAGATCCGCCGGCGTGGCCCCCATCGGCGCGGTCACGTTGACGTCGATGCCGAGCTTGCCGAGCAGCTGGGTGATCTCGGCAACGTCGTCGCGATGACGGAATCCCAGTGCGCTGGGGCCAAGCAGATTACATGTCGGACGCCGTCCCTCCGGCCGCGACGGTCTTTTTGTGCCGGGCGCCGGCATCGACGGCCCCGCCAGGGCGCGCACCAGCTGATAAAACGTCTCGGCAGCGCCCCAATTCTCCTTGCGTTGATAAGCCGGCAGATCGATGGCGATCATCGGGATCGGGAGATCGAGCGCACGCGCAAGACCGCCCGGATCGTCCTGAATCAAGGAGCCGGTGCAGGATGCGCCCACGATCATCGCCTGCGGCTGAAACCGAGCATATGCTTTTTGCACGGCGGTCTTGAACAGTTCCGCAGTGTCACCGCCGAGGTCGCGCGCAGCGAATGTTGTATAGGTCACGGGCGGCCGCTGGTCGCGGCGCTCGATCATCGTGAACAGGAGATCCGCATAGGTGTCGCCCTGCGGCGCATGCAGGACGTAGTGCAGACCCTGCATCCCGGTCGCGACCCGCATCGCGCCGACATGGGGGGGACCTTCATATGTCCAGACCGTCAGCTGCATGTCATGCCACCAGTTTCGCGCTGCGAACGAGCGGGCGCGCAAACAGCTCAGCGAGATCCGCCGCCTGTTCAAAGCCTTGAATGGGCGTGAAGACGAGTTCGATCGACCATTTGGTCGTGATGCCTTCCGCCTCCAGCGGATTGGCAAGGCCGAGCCCGCACACCGCAATATCCGGGCGCGCTGCCCGGCATCGATCCAATTGCTGATCGACATCTTGTCCTTCGGTAAGGCTGACGCCAGCCGGCAACAAAGCGAGTTCTTCCGCCATATGTTCACGATGCAGATACGGGGTGCCGACTTCGCTCAGTGTCATCCCGAGTTCGCGGGATAGAAACCGGGCCATCGGAATCTCGAGCTGCGAGTCTGGAAACAGGAACACGCTGCGGCCGCCGAGTTGAACGCGGTAGCGCCCAAGCGCGCGTTCGGAACGCAGGCGGGCCGGCAGGGTCACGCTGTCGAATTGATCGCGCGAGACGCCGAATGCTTGCGCCGCCGACCATAACCACGCCGTGGTCCCCTCCACGCCGAGCGGGAACGGAGCGGCAAGGCGTTTGGCGCCACGCGCTTGCAGCGCAGCCACGGTATCTGCGAGAAACGGCTGCGCCAGCAGGAACCGGGTATCAGGCCCTACCGATGGCATGCTGCTGGCGTTGCGTGCGGGAAGAAAAGAAACCGGACCAATACCGAGCGCGTCGAAAACACGCCTGAACTGGTCTTCAACGACATCCGCGAGAGCACCGACGATCAGCAAAGACGTTGCGCTCGCCGGCGCTGGAGTCAAAGTCGGGACCAGGGAGGCGAGACAGGCATCCTCGCCTTGCGTGAACGTTGTTTCGATCCCGCTGCCTGAATAATTCAGGATCCTTACATGAGGAGAGAACCGCTGGGACAGCCGCAAGGCGGCGCGTGACAGATCCAGCTTGATGACTTCCGACGGGCAGGATCCAACCAGAAACAAGAGCCGGATATCCGGACGGCGTGTGAGCACCTGGGTGACGATACGATCAAGCTCATCATTTGCGTCGGTGAGCCCCGCCAGATCCTTCTCTTCCATGATGGCTGTGGCAAAGCGCGGCTCCGCGAAAATCATCACGCCTGCGGCCGACTGGATCAGATGCGCGCATGTCCGCGACCCGACCACCAGAAAAAATGCGTCCTGAATCTTCCGATGCAGCCAGACGATTCCGGTCAGCCCGCAAAATACTTCCCGCTGTCCGCTCTCGCGCCTGACGGAATGCGTCGCTCGCCTTTCGACACCGACCGTAGAATTGGTGACATGCACCGTCATGCGTGACTCCCCGCAATCGGAGAGGTGCTGGACGCATGGCGCTCGTCAAGGCGAGCCATGCGCAGCTTCAGAATGAATTGGGCTGCATTGACCACATAGGTGACATAGGCGGCCAGCGCGAGAATCATCTGCTGACGTTGATCGCCGACATCGAGCAGGACCGCCGCCAGATAAGCGGTATGCAGCCCCAGCACGAGGAAGCTGAAAACGTCTTCCCAGTAGAAGGCCGGCGCGAACAGATAGCAGCCGAACACTTCGCGTTCCCAGATCGAGCCCGTGATCATGATGGCGTAGAGCGCGAAGGTTTTGACGACGACCGACGTCGTGGCAAGCCAATAGCCCTCGCCTGTCGCGAGATAGCGGACCACCAGCGTCACGCTGATCAGAAAAATCACGAACTGAATGGGAGCGAGCAGCCCCTGCACCGGCGTCCAGATCGTAGCGTCGCGGCGCATCCGTTGGTCAGCGGTGTAGAGCGGTGCGCGGCGAGGAGCTTCCAGCGCGGTGGGATGCGCGGATGATCTCTCCGATATTGCGCAATCACGGTTAGCACTTGCAGCAACCGATTGGTGCGCAGCAGTGTAAGGATAGATTGACAGCTCGATGTTGCGATGATGCGATGTCGGCGGGGCGCAATCGGGGGATTTGAACAGCGCCCCCGCTTCAGACCTATTTGTAAGCTTTTTTTCTAAGTTCGAAGAGTGCACCGCGCCACTCCCTATGTGCGGCCCCGATATCGAAAAGCTAAGCCGACCATTTTAAACTGTCAACCTATCTGAACGTAAATTAAACTTGACGCTCTGGATCGGCAATGGATTAATTGTGGGGGGAGTATCCAAATGACCGACGCGAATGAGCAATCTTTCTCAGCGGGCAGTCAGAACAACGGCAATGCCAAATCCAACGCATCACTTCGGCAGCGTTTGGCGCAACCCATCTGGCGTTTTCGCCCGGCACCGATAGCGGTGGTCAAAACACTGCGAACGCAGATCATTCCGAAAATTGTCATGGCTCTGCGCTCACTGCCCTCAAGAACCGTCGAGCCCACCGATCAAACCACGGGAGCTATTGAGGCCTTCGCAGCGCTCGCATTGGGCGACGACGATGTTGCGGCGTTTGCCTATGTGGAGACGCAGATCGCATCCGGGATGTCGGCGGAAGTCGTGCTGCTGGACTTGCTGGCTCCCGCCGCCCGGCACCTCGGCACATTGTGGGAATCGGACGCGACCGATTTTGCCACCGTCACGCTGGCCGTCAGCCGACTGCAGCGGATCATGCGACGGATCAGCGACACTTTCGTGGAGGAAGGTGTGGCGTTGGGGCAGAACACGGGCAGTGGCGGCGGTGAGTCGGTCCTGCTCACGATCATCCCAGGAGAGCAGCACAGTTTTGGACTATCGATGGTGGCGGAATTCTTCCGCCGTGCCGGCTGGAATCTGTGCACAGGTCCATTTGAATCGCATCAGGAACTGACGTCGCTCGTGCACACCCACTGGTTCGATGTGATCGGGTTCTCCGTCAGCAGCGATCGACGGCTGGACGAATTGAAAAAGGATATCGGCGATATCCGCCGTGATTCGCGAAACCGGCATGTCGGCATCATCCTCGGCGGCCCGATGCTGATCGCCCAACCCGGCCTCGTCGCGCTTCTCGGCGCTGACATGATGTCTGTTGATGCCGCGCATGCGCCGCAGCAGGCGCGCGATCTGATGCGAGAGAAGGCCAGAACTGTCTGACCATACTTGGGCGGCGGCTTCCTAATTCGGCAGCTTTCCGGCCCCCGAAGTCCGCGATGCATGCCAGATCAGATGCTCCAGCACTTCTGCCGTGCGTAGGGTCGAGTTGCGCACACTTTCCAGCATCTCTGCAATCCGTCCGGTCTCGACACCGTAGGTGATTTCGAGCGCCGCAAGCTGGGCATTCTCGACGACCGAGGACAGCAGGTTCTGATAGACGAGATCGGCTTTCGAATCGAGCCGCACGGCATTGATGCGATGGCTGCGGATGATGCCTTCCTGAAAGCGACTGCGTGCCGCTTCGGCCGCCTTGCGGTCAGTCACGTCGGAAAAGATCAGGACGAAACCGAGCACCCTGTCGCTCGTCGGCTGGACTGGATCGGCCCGCAGCATCAGCGGCTTTTCGCGACTGCCTTCGTCGCGCAACAGCAACTCGCCGCGCCACGATCGCCGATGCTTGATGATGTCGCCGAGCTTGCGTCGAACGTCGTCCGACGTCTGAAAGGCATCGGCGAGATCTTCAAGCTCATTCAGGGGGGAATATGTGTCAGGCAAAAGCTGTCTGAACGCGTTATTGGCCAGCAGAATGTGGCCTGTAGCGTCAGCAATGATCACCGGTTGACCGGAGATCCGAACATGGCTGCTGAACTGATCGAGCTGGTCCTGCGCGATGAGCGTCCGTACCGCACGAAACTGCAGAACGATATCGGAAACGGACTGCCCTATCAGCCGTCCGGCGGCGAGATCCGCGGGAGTCCAGGGGTCGGACGTCCCCTCGACTTGCTGATGCCATTGCGCAAAGCTGCGGCGTGGCGACAAGTCGCGGGGGTCGTCGCCGATGACGAACGGCTTATCAGGATCGCCGCCCCAGACCACTGTGCGAATGCGCTCCGGTCGAAACCAGATCAGATACTCGCCGGAATCGTCCGACAGCGCCGCCGCCAGGATGCCGCTTGCCACCTTGATGAGCGGGCCGAATGCGCGATGATCGAGGCCCAGCGACGCGGTGGCGATGACCGATGATCGCTCCTGATCGTCAAGCCACGCGCCGATCGCGCGAATTTCCTGCGTCCCTGGCACATCACCGGTGGAAATCACCTGACCTTCATAGACGAGCGCGCACCCGGTCGCAGCGAGTGGCTGCAGGATCGACTGCGAACTGTCGAAGATCGCACCGCGCCAATCGCCGTCGCGTGTCAGCGCCTCGATCATCCGCTGCTCGAGGCGCTGCACGAACAGTTCCGACTGACTTTGCGCAAAGCTTTCAAGAGCGGCGATCCGCGTCGCAATCGCCTCCGCCAGCAATTCGCAGACCGCGCGCAGTTCGAAGTGGATAAAGCGTGGTTCATAGTGGTGGCAGGCCACCAGCCCCCACAGTTTCCCACCGACCACCAGAGACACGACCAGCGTTGCGCCGACACCCATGTTCTTCAAATATTGCAGGTGAATCGGCGACATGCTCCGCAGAAAACACAGCGACATATCGAGATCGCGACCTGTCAACGGCGACAATCGTGGCTGCAGAGGGACCGGTTCATAGCCGACATCGACCAACACCCGGACACGCGTGCGCTCATACAGCCGTCGCGCCATCTGCGGGATGTCAGTGGACGGATACCGGTTACCGAGAAAAGCCTCGAGCTCAGGCCGGCGCTGCTCCGAGAATACCTCGCCGTGACCTTCGTCATCGAAGCGATACACCATCACCCGGTCATAGCCAGTGCGCGCCTGGAACAGCATTGCGGTTTCATCGCACAGTCCACGCAGGGACGACGCCGTGCGTATTTTATCCAACGCAGTGGCGATCTGCTTGGACAAGTCGGCGGACGGCCCTGCCCGCTCCAGTTCGATGATGATCCCGCCTTCGGGCGGTCGATGCAGGAGAACGTCGAATGCCGCAGCAGGGCGACCAATGCGGCACCGCACAGCGATCGGCATACCCTGCGAGGTCGGATCGAGATGCGGCGCAATGCACATCAGCAGATCACCATCGAGATCCGCCAAGGACTGGCCGAGCACCTTTTCGAGCTTCAGAAAGCTTGCCGCGTTGGCGCTACACTGGATGACGCGATGATCGGGCTCACTCACCACCAGCAATACGCCGTGCGGCTGTATCGAGCCTGCGAGATGGATCTCTTCGCGCTCGCAATTCGATAGATCGGCTGTTCCAAACGCTGGGGTAGCAAGCGTATGCGAGGCCAAATCAAACCTCAGATGTTTCCTCTGCGCCAGACCCCTTGTCGTCGAGGCCGTAACGATCAAGCTTTGCATAAAGGCTTTGGCGACTCAATCCCAGCAATTCGGCGGTTGCGGTGCGATTGCCTTTGGCCAATGCGAGCGCTTCCTTGACGTAGTGTTGCTCGACAATGCTCACCGTGTTCTTCACGAGCTTGCGCAGGGGCGATTTGCCAATCTGCTCGCTGACGGACCCCAATGCGGCCCGCAGCATATCGCCCTCACCGTTGGCTGGGAGCCGACGCGACACATTGCGCAGCAGGACGCCGATCTGTTTGCCATCATCGGTCGCAATGCCTGCGGCCGAGATCTCGATGTCTGTATCGGTGCCGAGTTCGCCACGGATCGTGGTGGTGAACATGCGCACAGTTCCGTATCTGTCCAGATTGCTCAGCAAGGCGCCGAGATCGGCTCCAGGCTGCCACAGCCAGCGACCAAGCGATTGACCGACGGCAGAGGCTTTGGCGCCGACCTGCACCAGTTCGAGGAAGGCTTGATTGGTATGCGTGATGATGCCGGCTTGATCGAGCGCCACAAAACTATCCGGCAGATGATCGAACAAAGCTTCGACGGGCGATTGTGAATCGTCGCTGTGCTCGACCGTCGAATTGACGGGGGTACATTGCAGCAGGAATACATGGCCTGGATCCGCGGTGATCAGCGACCCGCGAAGCATCCAGGGCCTTGCATCGGGACCCAGATGCACCAGGATGCTGAGCGCCTTGCCACGCTCACGCACCTTGGCCAGCATGTCGCGGACGGCCTCGCGGTCGTCTGCCGCCACGTCGTGCAACAACTCGCGGCCAGCCAGATCCTCATTGCGACGGCGCGGCGCATTAAGCGCCTCTACAGCGGCACGGTTAGCTTCGACGATTCGGAGGTTGGCGGCGGATACGATAATGACGGCTTCGTCTGAGGCCTCGAAGACCAGACGATACCGTGTCTCGATTTCTCGCAGTTTCCAGTAATCGCGTTCCATCGTCTGTTGCGCCGCAATCAAGCGGGTTTGCAACTCGGCAACGGCCTGCAAATTCTTGCCCACTGCCAGCATCCCGGCGCGACCGCCGAGCAGCACCGTGGTGAACTCCATCGGGATTTCAGCGCCGCTGGGAAAGCGCTGATTGATCTGACGAAAAGCGCTAATGCCGCTGACGCGCGCATCGTCCACCATTCGCTTGATCTTGTCGCCGCCCGTTTCGCCGCCGATATCCACCCAGGGACGGCCAAGCCAACCATCCACGCTCTCGGAATCCATCGCCGGCGACAGCGTCACCTCACGGATGACCCCTTCCATATCAAGCAGCAGGGTGATGTCAGGCTGGATCGCAGCAGAAGCAGTCATCTCGTCGATCACCGATCATAAGTAAAAACCCGAAACGCTGCGGAAGAGCGCTTCGTTCAAACCCGACATCGTCAGACCGTGGGAAAACCCGACCTGGTGTTGCACTTCAATGCGCGCAGGGCGCCTATGTTGCATGACACACTGCAGCAAAGAGATCATGCCTGTGCTGAGAAAGCAATGAGGTACATTTGGCATAGCGTCAATAAGCCATTGGTTTGCAACGGTCTTATCGCGCTCGACGCGCCCGACGAGCAATTTCGTCCAAGACCGCGACGATGTCTCAGAGCGCGGAACGTTTTGTTGACAAGAATCGTTGACTTTTTTTAACGTCAAACGACCTTAACAATAGACGTTCGCTTCTCAGGATTACGCGTCAGAGGAAGTCAGGGAGAATACCAAGTGAATCAACGCCTTATAGTGTTAGCCTCGGTTGCCGCCGCCATGGTGCTGACCAGCAATCCAGGATTCGCGCAGGACGCCGCCAAGG
>SDZE01000271.1 GCA_004173095.1 Bradyrhizobiaceae bacterium | reverse complement strand
GTGCGGCGCCCGGGCGATATCGCCGGCAGCATAGACGCCTCGCACCGACGTCATCTTGTCGGCGTCGGTCTTGATCATCGGCCCCATCGGGCCGTCTTCGATGGTCACGCCAAGCCGTGCGGCCAGCGGTGACGACAGGCACGATTCCGGCGCGATATAAAGCGCATCGATCGCGCTGCGTCGGCCATCCTCCAGCACCACAGCCGACAGCGCCGTGCGCTCGCCGTCTAGCCCGACGACCCTTGCCGCTTCCACCCGCACGCCGCGGCGCGCCATGGTTGCCGCGCCTTCGTCGTCGAGCGTGTGCCCGTTCAGATAAAGCGTCACCGGCCCCCATTCGGCGACGATGGCTGCCTGATGCACCGACATGGGCATGCGATACAGCACACCAAGCTGGCGATCGCTGAATTCGATGTCGTGGCAATACGGGCAATGCAGCACTGTCTTGCCCCACCGTTCCTGAACACCGGGGATCGCTGGCAGCGTGTCGCGCAGGCCGAAAGCAAGGATCAGCTTGCGTGCCGCCAGCGTTTCAGCACGGGAAAGGGTCACCGAGAAACCGTCGTCCTCGATGCGCGCATCGTCGGCTTCGCCCTCGATCATCCGCACCGTGCGATAGGCCGCAACCTGCCGCCGCGCAGTGGCCAGTATCTGTTGCGGATCGCTGCCGTCATGGCCGAGAAAGCCATGCGATGCGTCTGCGAAGCGATTGCGCGGCTGGCGCGTATCGACGACGACCACATTGCGACGGGCACGCGCCAGATAGGTTGCGGCAGCAAGTCCGGCGAAGCCGCCGCCCACGATGATGGCGTCAGTCGTCATGTGCATTCTCCAGCTTGAACTTGTCGCGCTGGCCCTTGAAGCGCGCGTTGAAATCTGCGCTCAGCATCGCCAGCGTGACCTCACCGAAATGGTGCAGCAGCAACGCCTCGGCTTCGTCAAAAGCCTTGCCTAGCGCCGCATTGACGGCCTGCTCCACCAGGCAGCCGGGCCTATCCGCGCGGTTCCCCATGGCGAGGATGTCGGGCTCCCCGAGCGCCTCGTAGATATCGCGCAACGTCACCTTGGTGAGGTCGCAGGCGATCCGCCAACCGCCGCCATGGCCCTTTTCAGAACTGACGAGACCCTGCTCGCGCAGCCCCGCCATGATCCGCCGGACCACGACAGGATTGGTGCTCATGGCCCGCGCCAGAGTTTCGGATGTCTTCGGCGTGTCGTCCTCGGCCATATGCAGCAACACATGCAGGACGCCCGACAGGCGGCTATCTCGTCTCATGTAACTTCATATGATGCGTGAAGCGAGAGCTGTCAAGGTTGCAGGGATCGATCGCCCTCCCTGAATCTTGAGTGGACCTGCATCGCCTGGCGCTTCAAACAGGCCATCGACTTCAACAACGAATGGAAGACCCCGTGGGACAAGACGTGACGCTGACGGCATCGGACGGTTTCAAACTCGGTGCCTACCGCACCCAACCGGACGGAACGCCCAAAGGGGCCGTGGTGGTGATCCAGGAAATCTTTGGCGTGAACGAGCACATCCGCACGGTCTGCGACCGCTTTGCGCTGCAAGGTTACGTCGCCATCGCGCCATCGATTTTCGATCGCGTCGAGCCCAACTTTCAATCGGGCTACTCCCCCGAGGAAGTCGCCATCGCGCGCAAATTTGTCGCCAATCCGGATTGGCCGGCATTTCTGCGCGACACCCAGGCGGCCATCGATGCAGTCAAGGATGTCGGCCCGGTCGGCATCATCGGATTCTGTCTGGGCGGCAGCGTGGCCTATGCCGCAGCCACCAAGCTCGACGGCCTCAGCGCCGCCATCGGCTATTACGGCGGCGCCGTGGTGCGCTTCGCCGATGACAAACCGAAGGTGCCGACGCAATTGCATTTCGGCGAGAAGGATCACGGCATTCCGCTGAGCGATGTCGAGAGCATCAAGGCCAAGCGACCGGAGGTCGAGGTGTTCGTTTATGACGGCGCCGAGCACGGTTTCAATTGCGATCAACGCGCGAGCTACAACAAGGCCAGCGCGGATATCGCTCGGGAACGCAGCCTGGCGTTTCTGGCCAAACATCTGACGTGAACCAGCAGGGCGGATTGGCCCAAGGCGTAATCCGCCCCCTCAATCAGCGTCCCTCCTCCGACATGGTCACCCGGTTCTGCACGCTTGGCCGCTGTTGCATGCGCGCATACCAGGCCGACAGCGCCGTGCATTCCGCGGGCGTCGCCAGCTTGAGCAGTTCGGCGAAGATCATTCCGCCGATCAATGTGATGTCGGCCATCGAGAACACCTCGCCGGCCACAAAGGGCTGTTGGCTCAGCACCGCATCGAAATAGTGCATGCCGCGCAGCGCCTTGTCGCGCTGGTGAAAACCCCATTCGGCATTCTGATACAGTTCGACGTCGGGCCCTAGCCCCGGCGTTGCATGATGGAAGTAGACGCTGACAGCATCCAGCACTTCGATCTCGGCGCGCTTGGTCATCATGTGAATCACGCCCTTTTCACGCGGCGTGTTGCCGGTGAGCACGGGCGATCCTTGTAGTGCATCGAGATATGCGGTGATGGCTGTGCATTCGCCGATGAATGTGCCATCGGGAATTTCCAGCACCGGCAACGTGCCGGAATAATTCTTGGCGAGAAAATCCGGCTTCTTATGCTGCCCCTTCCAGAGATCGACGGACACGAAGCGGACCCGCGATTGTAAATTCAGCTCGGCCAGCGCGATGCGCACCCGGGCCGGATAAGGTCCGGTTGCCCAGTCGTAAATCGTCAAATTAAGATCAGCGGTTTGAGTGGCCATCAATTTACCTACCTATCAGTTGGTAGGCAAATCTGGCGCTTTGCACGGACGCCGTCAACGCCTATCTATCACTTGGTAGGCAATTGCGCGAGCGGTGGACATGAATGTCAATTCGAAGGAAGCCATTCTAGCTGTGGCGCGGCGGACGGCGCAGGCCCATGGCTATGGCGGCCTGAATTTTCGCGACCTCGCCGCCGACGTGGGCATCAAGGCGGCAAGCATCTATCACTACTTTCCCAGCAAGGCCGATCTCGGTGCCGCCGTCGCCAAACGCTATTGGGAAGACACGGCGGCGGCGCTGGAAGCCCTGTCGGCGGAGGCCGGAGATCCGATCATCGCCTTGCGTCGCTACCCGGAAACCTTCCGTAAGGCGCTTACCACCGACAACCGCATCTGCCTCGCCAGTTTCATGGCGGCCGAAGTCGATGATCTGCCGGATGCGGTGAAGAAGGAAGTGCGCACCTTCGGCGACATCAATGTGAGTTGGCTAAGCCGGGCGCTGAGCGCTGCCGCGGTCGTTGATCTAGAGCAGGCGGAGCCGCAGGCACGCGCCATCTTCGCCGCCATCGTCGGGGCTCAGCTCATGGCGAGAGGCCGTGGGGATGTCGCATTATATGACGCGCTGATCGACGGCTATCGCTCCGCCGGGCTTTTGCCGGCATAGAGGTGCGCGGGGGCGCCGTCGCGCCACGAGGCGCCCTTCCGTCCCGCTCCCGCCCTAACCGTAGAGCGTGGGACAACCTTGTCCCACCGCATTGCCGGAATGCGTCCGCGGGACTTCGCCGTACAGACGCAGCTCCAGTTGCGCACGCAGGTCAACCCCGCGGGTTACTCGCCCTTCACGCCAGCGGTCTTGGCCACCGTTGCCCAGCGGTCGAAATCGCGCTTCAGCGTCTTTTCGAACGACTCCGCGCTATCACCGACCGGCACCAGGTTCACCGCCTGCAATCCCGCGGTGCCTTCCGGCGAATTGATGATGCGGGCCAACTCTGCCGACAGTTTGTCGACGATCGGCTTCGGCGTACCCGCGGGCACGAATACGCCGAGCCAGCCTTCGGCCTCGAAGCCGGGATAGCCAAGCTCTGCCATGGTCTGCACATTCGGCAGCTTCGGCTTGCGCTTCTCGCCGCCGACGGCGAGCGCACGAATCTTGCCGGCTTCGAGCTGCGGACCAGCCGTCGTGAAGTCGAGGAACGATGCGGTGACCTGATTGCCGAGCAGATCGTTGAGCAACGGCGCCGCACCGCGATAGGGCACATGGGTCCAGTCGATGCCGGCGTTCTTCTTCAGCAGTTCGCCATAGAGATGCGATGTCGTGGCATTGCCGAACGTGCCGTATTGGAATTTGCCGGTCTTGCCGAGTTCGATCAGCTCCTTCACCGACTTGATCGGCTGGGCGTCGGGCACCACCAGAACGATCGGCGAGATCGCGATCTGCGTCACCGGTGCCAGATCCTTGAACACATCATAAGGCAGCTTCGACATCAGGCTCGGCGCCTGGATGATCTGCGTGATCGCAATCAGCACCGTGTAGCCATCGGGCGCAGCCTTGGCGACGAAGTCATTGCCGATCACGCCGCCCGCGCCCGGCTTGTTCTCGACGGTGACGGTCTGCTTCCAGCTTTCCTGCAGCTTCTGTGCAAGCAGGCGTGCCCCGACATCGGTGGCGCCGCCGGGCGCATAGGGGACGACGAAATTGATGCGCCGGTCAGGATAGGATTTTACTGCGTCCTGCGCTGTGGCCGGCACCGCTGTAAAGGCGCCCAGCGCGGCAAGCGCCGTCAAAGCCACCGCGCGCCTGGTCATTGTCGAAGCAATCGTCATCCTGTGTCTCAACCCTCAATGTTCTTCGGCGCGACAAATCCCGCGCATGCGAGTGGTCTCGCTGATATCCTCATACAGTACAGACCGCACATCGGAAGGTACAATTGGCGCAATCGCATAGCTGCGCGAAATCACCGCAGCATCCCGACGCAGGATGACGTGCGGCATTCCATTGCATAAAAAAATCGCCTGCAGGATGCCCCCTGCAGGCGATTTTTGCGTGACCGTCAATCGATCAGGCAACGGCCCGAAACCGTGGTGCCTGAAGCGATGGCGACGATCAGAACCAGCGTTCGCCGACCATCACCGTGTCGCCGGGATCGATCGGCGTGCCGAGCGGCACTTCGGCGCGATAGGAGCCTTCGGGACGGTTGTGTGTCAGCATCACAGCGTCGCGCTTGGCGCGCGGCGAGAAACCGCCGGCGATTGCCACGGCGCTTTCGACCGTCATGTTCGGCACATAGGGATACTGGCCCGGTGCTGCGACTTCCCCGAGAATGAAGAACGGACGATAGGTTTCAATTTCCACGGCCACCGAGGGCTCGCGAATGAACCCGTTGCGCAGACGGCCGGTGATCGCGGCGGCGAGGGACGCCGGCGTCATGCCACGCGCGGGCACACGGCCGATCAGCGGCATGGTGATCGCGCCACCGGCATCGATCGCATAGGAGTTGGTGAGGCCTTCCTGCCCGTAAACGACGACACGCAGCTTGTCGCCGGCATCGAGCTTGTACTGGGCATCATAGGCAGAGCCGGGCACGGCATAAGCAACGGGCGGACCGGAGCGGTTATAGGCCAACGTGTCGAGATCGGTCGCGGCAGGGACCACGGCGACGGGGCCGGGCCTGCGCATGCAGCCGGTCATGGCCAGGGCCATCATGGCGATGATCAAAGGCAGGCGTGACGCGCGGGCAACTGACACTGGACGTATCCCTCATAGAGACAGTCAGGTTGTGCGCCACTATGGTTAACATCAGGTTTCCGATACCACCTCCACACACGTTCAGGCACGGAAAAGCCCGCTCCCACAGGCGCAGGAGCGGGCTTTCGAAGGTGTTTAGGCTTGCTCAGGCGGCGACGCCGACCCCGATCGGGCATGACACGCCGGTGCCGCCGAGACCGCAATAGCCGCCGGGATTCTTGGCGAGATATTGCTGGTGATAGTCCTCGGCGAAATAGAATTTGTCGATCGGCGCGATCTCCGTGGTGATCGCACCATAGCCTTTGGCATCGAGCGCCTTCTGGAATGCAGCTTTGGAGTCCTGTACGGCCTTCATTTGCGCATCGGAGAACGTATAGATCGCCGACCGATATTGCGTGCCGACATCGTTGCCCTGCCGCATGCCCTGGGTCGGATCGTGATTTTCCCAGAACGTCTTCAGCAGTTGCTCATAGGAAATCTTGGTCGGATCGAACACCACCAGCACCACCTCGGTGTGGCCGGTCATCCCCGAGCAGGTCTCTTCGTAAGTCGGGTTCGGCGTGAAGCCGCCGGCATAACCGACCGCCGTCGTATAGATGCCGTCGCCGAGCTCCCAGAATTTCCGCTCCGCACCCCAGAAACAGCCGAGCGCGAATACGGCCTGCTCGAGTCCTGCGGGATAAGGTGGCAGCAGTTTCGTCCGGAAAAGAAAATGGCTCGCCGCCGTCGGTATCGGGTCGGCGCGGCCGGGCAGCGCATCGGCGGCGGGAACCATGGCGACGGGTTTGCGCATGAATAGCATCGGTCGTCTCCTACGTTTTTCTGCACCCTATATGGGTATGTTCGCGAAAAAAGGCAGAGCGTTACGCCTCAACTTGGCGCAGGCTGGCGTCGGGAAGACGCATCAATTGCGCGAATAACCGATCAACGGTCGGCGCGGGCGGCAGGCCAGCATCAGCACAATACCGATGACGCCCATCACCGCCCAGGCCGGTTGGTCGAGCAGCAATTTGGCGGCGGCGCGCAGCCACGGCGCATCGGCATCGATCATCGCCAGCACGCTGCGCTGGCTGGCCTGATTGATATCGTTCCAGAATTCGCCGAGCTTGGTCAGCCGCAGCGCCTGATCGGCGATCGAGCGCGCGCCGTCATAGACCAGAAACACGAAGCCTGCGGCCAGCAACAACAGCCCAATCAGGCGGAAAAAACCGCGGATCATTCGCATCCCCTTACAGCGCGTCCCCACGGGAATACTGGCCGGACATGAGAAATTCAACTGTTCCAGCTACTTAACCGGGCGAAGCGGCGCATTTGCCGCGAATTTGCACGTCCGGAAGTCGTTGACGGTGGAAAACACGGCCTCTATAAGAGCGCCAAAGGCGGTGGGCGCGATCCCGCCGCCGCTGTTCTTTGAGCGGCGCGCCTCATGAGTGCTTAGCCGCTCCGGGGATAGCATTTCAGGAACACCCGGAAACAGATCAACGTGGGCCGCAGCAAGGCGGCAAACGTCAATCAGCCCGGCGCCCGGACGGGTCGCTGCTGAAGGATATTTGAGAATGGCCAATACGACCTCCGCCAAGAAGGCGACCCGCAAGATCGCGCGCCGCACCATCGTCAACAAGTCGCGCCGCACCCAGATGCGCTCGCAGCTGCGCACCGTCGAGGACGCCATCAAGGCGGGCGACGTCAACGCAGCCAAGGAAGCCATGAAGGCAGCCGAACCGGCTCTCATGAAGGCCGCGCAGCGCAACATCGTTCACAAGAACCTGGCCAGCCGCAAGGTGTCGCGCCTCACGCACCAGATCGCGAAGCTCGCTCAGTAAGCGGCACGCATCGCAGATTTTGAAAAGCCCGGCCATCGCGCCGGGCTTTTTGTTTTTGCGCGATGCTTCGTGTTTGCGAAATATGATCTTACAAAACTCCGAGCATGTCGGACGTCACGCGATCGGTGTGATGTGGGGGTGATCCATGATGCGCAAGCCTGTAAAATCAGGCTCCGGTGCGCTTCGGGACATGTCTCCAGAAGGACACGGTCGGAACGCCGAGCATTGATAAGTATCATGACGTCGACTTTCGTCTGCGCCAGCATGATTCTCAAAACGCAAGCGCCTTCCGAGACCGATGCCGCTGCCGGATTCAAGGCTACCCTGAGTCAGCGCACAGAAAAAAACGCGCCGCGATAATCACTTATCCACATAGCGAGAGCGACCAGTTTGAATCCGCGAATGTGGCCACCGCTTTCGTAAATGAAATATGAATTTCTTTTTTTGGCCCACCGAATTTGCAATGCCCCTGTCACATTGCGATTCAGTGCGCAGATTCAAAATCTTGCCGGGCGGTTTGAAAAACGGAGCGGCAAAAGACAGCCGCCAAGTGCCGTTTCTGTCTGGTACCGGAAAAATGATTCCGTTGCGGGAAGTCGGCGCTGCTGTATTTCTAAATCATTCGCGGCGCCCGCCGTTCTAGAGGTCAGAGCGATTTCGGAACGAGGGCGAACCTGAAGATCAGCGACGGTCCGAGGGTTTGGCGAGTTTCCTAGTTTCAGCAAGTTGCAACTCATAGCAATGTGAGAGCGGTTTACTGTGTCGAAAATTTCTCAGGCATCCATCGCGGGCGCTTTCAGAAGAAATACGAAACAGAGATCGTGCACTGGCGAGGCAAGGAGACCGTCCTGTGAAGAGGAGCGGGCTGAAAGACGATGCGACCCTGAACGTATTGACGTTGAGCGTTGTGCACTGACTTTGGACCAGATTCGAAACTGACACCTTGCTGCGATCATCGCAGCGAGTGGGGGGAGCCTTTATGCGCAAGTTCATGATCACGCGGCATTTCTGTTTGCGATCTGCGTTCGGCTCCCATGCGTCTTTCTCGATCCGCTCTTGCCAATCTTCTTCCGCCCATGACCGAGCGCTCAGTACGCGCTGACCTCGACCGGCACTCTTTCGACATTGCTGACCTGCATGCGGTTCGGACGCCGCACGGCGAAGCTTTGTCCAAAGCAGCGGCAAGAGGTCAGCGCTTTCTGACACGCAAGCTTTTGGGCACTCGCGCTCGACGACCACTTTAGAATTGAGAACTGAAACGATGGCGAACATGGAACACGACAACTGGAATCGCGTGAAGAGCCGCCTGCGGTCGAGCGTTGGCGAGGACGTTTTCTCGAGCTGGTTCGCCCGAATGGATCTGGAAGCAGTTCAGCAGGAATCGGTCCACCTCTCCGTGCCGACCCGTTTCCTCAAGAGCTGGATCCAGGCCCATTACGCCGAGCGCGTGCTCGATGCCTGGAAGGCGGAGATGCCGGAAGTGTCGCGTGTCGATCTCACCGTGCGTTCGGCCATGCGCAACGTTGCCCCGGCCAAGGAAGCCGCGCCGCAGGCCGAATTGCGCCGCCATGATCAAGCCGGCCATCGCCCCGCGGCTGAACTGCGCAGCACGGCGACAGCGCCGGTGTCCGCCAGCCATGAAGCGCTCGGTGGCTCGCCGCTCGATCCGCGTCTGACTTTTGCCAGCTTCGTGCTCGGCCGCGCCAACACGCTCGCTCACGCCGCCGCCCGCCAGGTCGCCGAAGGCCGGCGCGGCGATCCCGTGATGTTCAACCCGCTCTACATCCATGCCGGCGTCGGTCTCGGTAAGACGCATCTGCTGCAGGCGGTAGCTTGGGCGGGCAATTCCAATCCGGAACGCAAGGTGCTTTATCTCACCGCCGAGAAGTTCATGTATGGCTTCGTCGCCGCGCTGAAGACGCAAACCGCGCTGGCCTTCAAGGAAGCGCTCCGCGGCATCGACGTGCTGGTCATCGACGACCTCCAGTTTCTGCAGGGCAAGACCACGCAGGCCGAGTTCTGCCACACGCTCAATGCGCTGATCGATGCCGGCCGCCAGGTGGTGATTGCCGCCGATCGACCGCCTTCGGATCTCGAAAGCCTCGACGAACGCGTGCGCTCACGCCTCGCGGGTGGTCTGGTCGTGGAAATGGGCACGCTCGGCGAAGAGCTGCGCCTCGGCATTCTGAAGTCGCGCGTCGCCGCGGCCCGCGTGCATCACGCCACGTTCGAAGTGCCGGAGCCGGTGCTCGATTATCTGGCCCGCGCCATCACGCATAATGGTCGGGATCTCGAAGGCGCGGTCAACCGGCTGCTCGCCCATTCGAAGCTGAATGCGACGGCCGTCACGCTGGAAATGGCCGAGCGCGAGGTGCGCGACCTGATCCGTCCGATGGAGCCGAAGCGGATCAAGATCGAGGACATCCAGCGCGTGGTGGCGCGGCAGTACAATGTCAGCCGCTCCGACCTGCTGTCCTCGCGCCGCACCGCCAACGTGGTTCGTCCGCGTCAGGTGGCGATGTATCTCGCCAAGACGCTGACCCTGCGCTCGCTGCCGGAAATCGGCCGCCGGTTCGGAGGCCGCGATCACACCACGGTTCTGCATGCGGTGCGCAAGATCGAAGCGCTGGTCGGCAAGGATACGGCGCTGCAGGACGAGGTCGAGAGCCTCAAGCGCATGCTGGCGGAATAGCGAGACTCGTTGCTGTCGATCTCGCCCCCCTGTCGCAAAACTACGTTTTGCGCAGGGGGCAGCGGCCGCAGGGTCATAGCCGTGTCGGGCTTCCATCGTGACGTCCGCGTGACCACAAAACGTGGGAGCTGCACAGCAAATCAGCCCCAAATCTCTTGCACTTCCCGCACTTTAACGCCACCTTGCGGTCCCCGTGGCGCCGTTCCGGCTGCCAGGGTTTCCATCGGATAACCGGGCGGATTTGTTATGAAGGTCACCGTCGAACGCGCGCAGCTCCTGAAGTCGCTCAGCCACGTCCATCGTGTCGTCGAGCGTCGAAACACGATTCCGATCCTCGGCAATGTGCTGATCCGCGCCGAGAACGCCCAACTGTCGCTGAAGGCCACCGACCTCGATCTTGAGGTCACCGAAACCCTGGCAGCCGAAACCGGCACGCCTGGTTCCACCACCGTGCCCGCGCATATGTTCTACGACATCGTCCGCAAACTGCCGGATGGTTCGCAGATCGTGCTGGAGGCCGACGGCGACCGTTCGGTGATGGCCATCCGCGCTGGCCGGTCGCGCTTCACGCTGCAGACGCTGCCGGAGAACGATTTCCCGGATCTGGCCGCAGGCGAGATGACGCATTCGTTCTCCCTGCCGGCGTCCGACATCAAGCGGCTGATCGACCGCACGCAATTTGCGATCTCGACGGAAGAGACCCGCTATTACCTGAACGGCATCTATCTGCACGCCGCAGGCACCGCGGCTGCCGCCACCCTGCGCGGCGTCGCCACCGACGGTCACCGTCTGGCGCAGATCGATCTCAAACAGCCGAAGGGCGCCGAAGGCATGCCGGGCGTTATCGTCCCGCGCAAGACCGTCGGCGAAGTGCAGCGCCTGATCGAGGATACCGAAGCCGAGATCACCGTCGAGCTGTCGCAGGGCAAGATCCGCTTCACCCTCGGCAATGTCGTGCTGACCTCGAAACTGATCGACGGCACCTTCCCCGATTACGGCCGCGTCATCCCGCAGAACAACGACAAGGAACTGGTGATCGACAAGAAGGATTTCGAGAACGCGGTCGATCGCGTTTCGACGATCTCCAGCGAGCGCGGCCGTGCCGTGAAGCTCGCTTTGTCGCCAGGCAAGCTTGTGCTGTCGGTGACCAATCCGGACTCGGGCAGCGCGACCGAAGAGCTCGAAGTCGAATACGCCTCGGACGCCCTCGATATCGGCTTCAACTCGCGCTACCTGCTCGACATCGCCGCCCAGATCGAGGGCGAAGTCGCGGTGCTGCGCCTGGCCGATCCGGGTTCGCCGACCTTGGTGCAGGACAAGGACAACAAAGGCGCGCTTTACGTGCTGATGCCGATGCGGGTTTAGTAACCCGCATTCACTGTCATCGCCCGGCTTGACCGGGCGACCCAGTAGACACCGGCCTGTCGAGGGCTCACTATCATCGGTATTTACTGGGTCCCCCGCTTCCGCGGAGGACGACAGCGGCGCATGGGGCTGGTCGCAACGATACGAGCTGATTCCCATCCATGACCGCCTCGCGCATCCATCGCCTGTCACTGACCAACTTCCGTTCCTATCGCACGGCGTCTTTGGAGACGTCCGCCGACATGGTCGCGCTGGTGGGTGCGAATGGTGCGGGCAAGACCAATTGCATCGAAGCGATCTCGTTTCTCTCCCCCGGCCGCGGGCTACGCCGCGCCACGCTCGACGATGTCGCCAATATCGAGAGCGACGGGTCGTGGGCGGTTTCCGCGACCGTCGAAGGCGAAGTCGGCCTGGCCACGCTTGGCACCGGCATCGATCCGCCGATCGAAGGCGCACCGATATCGCGGCGTTGCCGCATCGACCGCGAACCGGTCGGCTCTGCTGTCGCGTTCGGCGATCATCTGCGGATGGTGTGGCTGACCCCGGCGATGGATCAGCTATTCATGGGCGCCGCATCCGAGCGCCGACGGTTTTTCGATCGGTTGGTGCTGGCCATCGACAAGGATCACACAGGTCGCGTATCGGCGCTGGAGCGCAGCCTGCGGTCGCGCAATCGCCTGCTCGAGGATCGCAGCAGCGACAGCCATTGGCTCGATGCCGTCGAGCGCGAAACCGCGGAGCTTGCGGTCGCGGTCGCGGCGATGCGCAGTGAAACCGTGACGCGGCTCGCGGCCATGCTGCATGCCCGCGGCGAGGCCTCTGCGTTTCCATCGGCGATCATTGCGCTCGATGGCTGGATGGAACAGGCGCTGCGCGACGAACCCGCCACTGCGGTGGAAGACCGTTATCGCGCCATTCTGCGCGACAATCGCCCGCGCGATGCGGCGGCGGGACGGACGCTGGACGGCGCTCATCTCACCGATCTGCAGGTGATCTACGCGCCCAAGAACATGCCAGCCCGCGATGCCTCGACCGGCGAGCAAAAGGCGCTGTTGATCGGCCTGGTCCTCGCCCATGCCACGCTGGTGGCCGAGATGACCGGCATTACCCCGCTCCTGCTGCTCGACGAGATCGTGGCGCATCTCGATCCCGATCGCCGCCGATCGCTCTTCGGAGAGCTCTCGGCGCTGGGCGCCCAGGTCTGGATGACCGGCGCCGATCCCGCCGCCTTCGTCGATGTCGGGCCGTCAGGCGAGCTCTTCGATGTGATCCAGGGCCGCATCTCACGCCGCCATTGAGCGACGGTTGGCCCCTCCCGGTATCGGACATCGTGACGCCGGACTGTGCGGCCGGCATCGCTGGCTGGCGCCGTGAGAGCCGCAATATCAAGCGGCGGAAGTTGCCGAAAAATGCCGTTTCGGCGAGCCTTGAAACGGGCCCCCAAATCGGCCGTTTGGCGGCGTGAATATCGGTAGAAAAACTCTATTTATTCAATAGCTTGCAGCCCGCGACTTTGCGCTAGGCGGAGTGCCTGATTCGTGGCACAAACAACATCGATCAGACGTCGCGTCCCGCGCTGATTCGGTACCATCTTCGAAGGCATTTCATGACTGAGCCAGCCCGGCAGCCCATCGCCGAAACCGAACACGTCATTCCGGCCGAATATGGCGCGGAATCGATCCGGGTCCTGAAGGGGCTCGATGCGGTCCGCAAGAGACCGGGCATGTATATCGGTGACACCGATGATGGCTCGGGCCTGCACCACATGGTCTACGAGGTCGTTGATAACGCCATCGACGAAGCATTGGCGGGCCACGCCACGGCGGTCGAGGTGGTCCTCAATGCCGACGGTTCGGTGACTGTGCGCGACGACGGCCGCGGCATTCCCGTTGACATTCACAAGGGTGAAGGCATCTCGGCAGCCGAGGTCATCATGACCCAGCTCCATGCCGGCGGCAAATTCGACCAGAATTCGTACAAGGTCTCAGGCGGCCTGCACGGCGTCGGCGTCTCGGTGGTGAACGCGCTGTCGAGCAAGCTGATCCTGCGCGTATGGCGCAACGACAAGGAGCACTATCTCGAATTCGCCCATGGTGATGCGGTCGCACCGCTGTCGGTCGTCGGCGACTCCAACGGCAAGCGCGGCACCGAAGTCACGTTCTATGCGTCGGCGCAGACCTTCACGATGGTGGAATACGACTTCGCCACCCTTGAGCATCGCTTGCGCGAACTCGCCTTCCTGAATTCCGGCGTCAACATCGTGCTCTCGGATCTCCGTCATCCCGAGGAGCGGCATGAGCGGATGATGTATGAAGGCGGCGTCGAGGAATTCGTCAAATATCTCGACCGCAACAAGAAGGCGATGGTGCCGACCCCGATCGTGATGCGCTCGGAGCAGAATGGCATCTCGGTAGAAGTCGCGATGTGGTGGAACGACAGCTACCACGAGAACGTGCTGTGCTTCACCAACAACATTCCGCAGCGCGACGGCGGCACCCATCTCGCCGGCTTCCGCGGCGCGCTGACACGGCAGGTCAACGGCTATGCCGAGGTGATCGCCAAGAAAGAGAAGATCGCGCTCACCGGCGACGACTGCCGCGAAGGGCTCACGGCGGTGCTGTCGGTAAAAGTGCCCGATCCGAAATTCTCGTCGCAGACCAAGGACAAGCTGGTGTCCTCGGAAGTGCGTCCTGTGGTCGAGAACGGCATCAACGAAGCCCTCGCCTCCTGGTTCGAGGAACACCCGGCCGAAGCCAAGATCATCGTCAACAAGGTGATCGAGGCTGGTGCCGCCCGCGAGGCGGCACGCAAGGCGCGCGAGCTGACGCGGCGCAAGGGCGCGCTGGATATCGCTTCGCTGCCCGGCAAGCTTGCCGATTGCCAGGAGCGCGACCCTGCCAAGTCCGAACTGTTCATCGTCGAGGGTGACTCGGCAGGCGGGTCGGCCAAGCAAGGGCGCAACCGCGAATTCCAGGCCGTGCTGCCGCTACGCGGCAAGATCCTCAATGTCGAGCGCGCGCGCTTTGACAAGATGCTGTCATCCGAGCAGATCGGCACGTTGATCACCGCTCTGGGCACCGGCATCGGGCGCGACGACTTCGACCTGGCGAAGCTGCGCTACCACAAGATCATCCTGATGACCGACGCCGACGTCGACGGCGCGCATATCCGCACGCTGCTGCTGACGTTCTTCTTCCGGCAGATGCCGACGCTGATCGAAGGCGGCTATCTCTATATCGCGCAGCCCCCGCTCTATAAGGTAACGCGCGGCAAGTCCGAGCAGTATTTGAAGGACGAGCGGGCGCTGGAAGACTATCTGATCGAAACCGGCCTTGATGACTGCCTGTTCCGGATGGCATCGGGGGAGGAACGAACCGGCCGAGACCTGCTGGCGCTGGTGGAAGATGCCCGCGTGATCCGCACGACCCTGGGCAACCTGCATTCGCGCTACAATCGCAGCGTCGTCGAGCAAGCTGCGATCGCCGGCGTGCTCAATGTCGAGGTGACGCGCGATCTCGACACCGCCAACAAAGCCGCCAGCTATATCGCCCAGCGGCTTGACGCGCTGGCGGACGAAGTCGAGCGCGGCTGGACCGGCGAATTCCGCGAAGGCCAGGGCTTCTTCTTCGAGCGCACCATCCGCGGCGTCAAGGATGTCGCCTTCATCGACGATGCGCTGCTCGGCTCGGCCGATGCGCGCAAGATTGATGAATATGCCAGCCGGTTGCAGGACGCCTATCCGAAGTCCGGCATCCTGCGCCGCAAGGACCTCGAATTCCCGATCCATGGCCCGGTGTCGCTGTTCGAGGCCGTCACCAACGCCGGCCGCAAGGGCGTCGCGCTACAGCGTTACAAAGGCCTCGGCGAAATGAACCCGGGGCAATTGTGGGAAACCACGCTCGATACCAATGAGCGCTCGCTGCTGCAGGTCAGGATCAAGGAAGTCGATGAGGCCGACGACATCTTCACCAAACTGATGGGCGACGTCGTCGAGCCACGCCGCGAATTCATTCAGGAAAATTCGCTCAGCGCCAACGTGGACGTTTAAGCATCCGCAACTTAGCCTCATAAGAATGCCGGCGTTCGATCCATCGAACGCCGGCATTTTTTTGTTTGAGGTGAGAGCCGAGACCCGTTTAGGCCCCGGCAGCGTGTCAATTTGAAATCTTGGCTTTGGCCCGCTTCACGATGTCTTCCATCCGCGCCGAGTCCTTGGCGATCGTCGCCTGGAATTCGGCCGGCTTGTCGGCGATCACCGCCAGACCAAGGCCTTCCATGCGCGCCGCCACGCCAGGATCGCGCAATGCCTCCACGAACGACGCGTTGAGTTTTTCGATCACATCCTTTGGAGTCGCCGCCGGCGCAACGAAGCCGTACCAGTTGCCGGCCAGCAGATCAGGCGAGCCCGCTTGCGGCGACGTTGGCACATTCGGCAACTGCTTGCTGGCTTCGGCTGCCGTCACGACGATCGGCCGCAGCGCGCCGCTTTGCACCTGCTGAACCGTGTTCGAGAGATTGTCGCACATCATCGAGACCTGACCGCCGATGACATCCTGCAGCGCTGGAGCTGCCCCCTGATACGGGACATGAACGGCATCGACGCCTTCCAGCACCTTCAGCGTCTCGCCGCATAGATGGCTGGTGCTACCGATACCTGCCGATGCGAATGTCAACTTGCCCGGCTGGGCTTTGGCCAGCGCGATCAGCTCCTTCAGGGAATTCGCTTTCACCGACGGATTGACGACGAGAATGTTCGGCGTCGAAGCCCCGTTGGTGATGGTCACGAAATCCTTCTCGGCATTGTAAGCGGGCTTCTCATAGATCCACGGATTGATCGCCATCATACCCGTCGTCGCGAGCAGGATCGTATAGCCGTCCGCTGGCGATGCGGCCACGCGGGCCGCACCGATGGACCCGTTCGCTCCGCCGCGATTTTCGATGATGATGTTGACGCCGAGCGACTTCGACATCAGCGGCGCCACCAGACGCGGGATCGCATCTGCGGTGCTACCGGCGGGATAGGGCACCACGATGGTGATCATCTTTTCCGGAAAGGCGGCAAAGGCCGCCCCGACGGAGAGAGGCGCCATCATCGCTGCGAGAACGAATGTCTTCCACTTCATCGGGAAACCCTTGCTTTGCAATTTGAACACCCTGCATGACATTTCGAGAACCACGGCCTCGACGCCTCCGCTCCCGCAGTCTTGTTCATTCGATGGTCGGTTGCCATCGATCGTCGTCTCGAGGTGCGCCGGCGATTACGCCGGCACGCCCGCATGCAATGCGCTTGCCCGCTCCAGCGAATCCAGCATCGCGATCCGGCGCAGCAAGGCGCGGCCCTTCTCGGGATCGGCAGCCGCCGCGCGAATATCGTCGCGGAAACGCGCGCGATCGGCTTCGTCTTTCGCTTCCAGGTTCTTCTTGTTGCGAATGGTGTCGCCCTGGATCGCCTGCATGGTCACCGCGCGGCGTTGCAGATCGTAATCGGCGAGAATGCGCTCATCATCATTGCCGTTGATGACGGCGCCGAGCTTGGACG
Source organism: Bradyrhizobiaceae bacterium (assembly GCA_004173095.1). Lineage (GTDB taxonomy): Bacteria > Pseudomonadota > Alphaproteobacteria > Rhizobiales > Xanthobacteraceae > Tardiphaga. The sequence continues at coordinate 2,741 of SDZE01000271.1, read as the reverse complement.
TCAGGTTCAACGCATCGTGGATGCCGCCATTCATGCCCATGCCGCCAAGCGGATTGTTGATATGCGCGGCATCGCCGGCGAGAAAGCAGCGGCCCTTCTGGAAATTGTCCGCCACGCGCTGGTGCACGCGATAAAGCGTGGTGTGGGTGATGGGCGCATCCACGCCATCCGGCACGACGCGTCGGATCGACGACGTCACATAGGCTTCGGACAGTGCTTCTTCATCCGACATCTCGGCGGGCACCGGCATCATCACGCGCCAGGCACCGATGATCCGCAACAGGAAGTGCCAGCGCTCGGGGTCCGCCACATAGCTTACCGACGATACACCGGGACGCAATGCGGCGAAATCAACGGGCGTTGTCATCACCAGGAAGCGCTCCGGCCAGGTGAATCCTTCGAACCCGATGTCCTGACTGCGACGAACGATGCTGTTGGCGCCATCGGCGCCGATCAACCAGCTGCATTCGAGGTTTCTGTCTTCACCATCGACGGTGACGGCAAGTGCAACCGAGCTGTCCATCTGCGTTACGGATTTCACTTCGCAGCCGAACACGATGGAGAACAGAGGATGCCCCTTCAACACATCGAGAATGATGCGTGTGAGCTTGAACTGCTCGGCCTGTAGCCGGAACGGATGTCGGACCAGATCAGAAATGGCGCTGAAATCGAATGTCCCGAGCACGCCATCGACCGACGAGCAATATTGCACGGTGGGCGCCTTGAGGCCCTGTGCAATGAGCTGCTCAGCGAAACCGAGGTCGTCGAGCATGTCGAGCGTCGGCGGATGGAACGTCGATGCGCGCGACTCGCTGCTGAGCGCGACATTCTTTTCCAGCACCAGCACCGGAATGTTCTGCCGCAACAGGTCGGCTGCTGCGACCATACCGACCGGCCCCGCGCCCGCGATGATGACGGGGTGCTTCTCAACGCTCATGTGCCGAACCTCAGTTTCGCTTCAAACCGCTGCAAACTGCAACGGATCCGACAGGTGACCTGCAGGGACGGATGTCCGTACCCCGCCTGACTATTGTCATGCCGCAAAAGGTAAGTGCCTTGCGCTTGGGCGTGCAAACAATTTAATCTCGGGACATCTTGCGTTTTTGGAATGAACTATGCGCCGTCGAATACCCAGTCTCGGCGCGCTGATGGCATTTAGCGCGGCTGCGAAACACCTCAGCGTCACCCGCGCTGCCGTTGAGCTGGCGCTGACCGAGAGCGCGGTATCGCGCCAGATTTCGCAGCTCGAGGCGCAGCTCGGCATCAAGCTGTTCCATCGCATCAAGAAGCGGATAACCCTGACACGCGCCGGTGCGGCCTACAGCGCCCGCGTGGCGCAGACGATCGAACGGATCGAACGCGATGCACTTGAAATCATGGGCTATGAGGCGGATGGCACCGTGATCGATGTCGCCGCGCTGCCCACGGTCGGCGCGCAATGGTTGATCCCGCGCCTGCCGGATTTTTATGCGCTCCATCCCGGCGTCGTCGTCAATGTCAGCGCGCGTAATTCGCGCTTCTTCTTCAGCGAAACGGCGCTCGATGGTGCGCTCTATTTCGGGCAGCCGGACTGGCCCGGCACGCAGGCCGACCATCTGTTCGATGAAGTTCTGCTGCCCGTCGGCTCGCCGTCGCTGGTCGGCAGGCGCGGCGAGTTGTCGCCGGGTGAAGTCGCGGAGTTGCGGCTGCTCCATCTGGTGACGCGTCCAGATGCGTGGCGGCTATGGTTCAACGCGGCCGGACTTGAAGGCACCAATGTGATCCGCGGGCCGCGTTTCGATATTCAATCGACGCTGATCAGCGCCGCCAGTGCGGGGCTCGGCGTCGCGCTGCTGCCCGAATTCCTCATTTCCGATCAGTTGCGTTCAGGCAAGCTCAGAGTTTTGTCGAGCCTGTCTCTGCAGAGCGTCGGATCCTATTACTTCGCATGCCCGGAGGAGAAGATCGCGAATCCGCTGCTGCTGGCCTTTCGTGAATGGCTGCTGTCGCAGGCCAAAGGATCCGCGCCGGCGAAGACATCGACCTAGCAGCACCGTCATTGCAATCGTTGGAAGCGACCCGCTGACAACACCAAATCAGTGCGTCTCTTCTGCATATGGCGCCAGCACATCGACGAGATCGCGCCCGCGGGCCGGGCTCGGCTCAACCAGCGCACGGTTAGCGACTTCACCGAGATGCGCGTGCATCAATGTCATCGCCTGTTCGACATCGCCGTCCTGCAACGCGTCGATGATGGCGATGTGCTCGCTGATGCCGCATTCGGACGAATGGGGGCGGCTGAACAGCGACAGCGTCAGGCAGCAGCGATAGGCAATTTCGCTGACATAGCGAACCAGCACCGGACTGTTGGTCATCGACGCCAGCAGGATGTGGAATTCGGTAGCCAGGCGGATCGAGACGGCGTTGGGCCCGTCATGCGCCTGCTGCTCGGCGGCGACATGATCCTTCAGCCGCGCGATTTGGGCGGGCTTCAGCTTGCCGGCCAGCTTGCGGACGATCAGACGTTCGAGCTCCATGCGGATATCAAAAATGTCGCGCGCATCCTGCCAGCTCGGCGTGACGACCACGGCAATCCGGTTGCGGCGGAGCTCGACCAGACCTTCGGAAGCCAGTTGCCCAAGCGCATGACGCGCGATGGTGCGGCTGACGCCAAATCGGTCGCCGAGAGAATCCTCGGGCAATTTTGCACCGGGCTCCAACGCCTGCTCGATGATCGCACGCCGAAGGGCGCGACAAATCAT